>NZ_JABDWC010000039.1:0-38710 GCF_019685155.1 Rhizobium sp. NZLR1b | reverse complement strand
TCCGAACTCCTCTGTGATGCACGGCATCTATCCGCAGCAGATTCCGGCAGCCACGCAAGGTGAATGAAGCCGCTCCTAAAGACTGCTCTCCGCCCCTCCCCACTTCGGCTTGTGTGTTCCGGTCGATGGATTATGCGATCTTCACGGCCTAAAACGTGAACCCCATAGCAACAAGTCGAACGCTGGCCTCGAAAGCTCTCGCCGTGCCAGAACCGTTGATCCCGCTATTTCAGTGTCAGTGGCGTAAAGACACTTATGAAATCGGTGAACATTCTAAAGCCGGGTGGCCACCTCGTCTCAATTTCCGGCCCGCCGGACCCGGTCTTTGCCAAAGATCTCGGACTGAACGCGCTCCTGAAGCTCGTCGTCCGTCTGTTGAGCCGGAGCGTTCGCAAGAAGGCGAAGAGCCGCGGCGTTCACTATTCCTTCCTGTTCATGCGGGCCAATGGCAGGCAACTGGATGAGATTGCCGGGTTGATCGATACCGGCGCGGTTCATCCCGTCGTGGACAAGATATTCCCATTCACCAAGACGCCAGAGGCTTTGGCCTATGTCGAGACGGGTCGCGCCAAGGGCAAAGTCGTGATCAAGGTACAGTAGCGACTTCTCAGTTGCAGAGGAGAGGCAGCAATTCTGAGGCGAGCATACTTTTTCATAGCCCGCTTCAGAATTTATCGGATAGCTGCTTCCCGTGCCCCAGCCAGGTACGCGATCTCTGCTTTAAAATGAAATCAAGGCCCTCGCTGCGATGTGTGGGTCGAAGTCAGCTTTTCTCACTGACGGGCTGTCGCTGGATGAGCGCGATCCGCTTCAACCGCAGCGCACGCTTTTCCAGGAGATGCCATGAAAGCCAGCCGAGCAACCACGCTGTCGGCAGGGAAAGCGCAAACACCGCCCACCACGTGCTGTACTGGCCGAGGGCGTGGTTCATCATCTGCTCCACTGGCCAGCCATAGAGATAAGTTCCGTAGGAGGCGTCGCCCAATCGTTCGAGGGTCGGCAGGCGTATCACCGGCGAGGTCGCGATGTAGACAAGCGGATAGGCGAACAACATGCGGCCGTAAAGATAGCCGGGCCAGAAGACGAGGCAGAGCATACCGAGCGCCACGAAGATCAATGCCAGGACAATATTGGGCTGCCGCTTTTCCATCGCGAACCAGAGAAGCGAACCGCAGAAGAAGTAGGGAGCGATAAAAGTAAAATCCGTCAGGAACCGTATGTTTGGCCACGGATGATCGAAGAAAAGCTGCCAGGTCACGCCCACGGCGAGGGCAAGTGCCATGATCGGGGCTCGCAGAAGCCCGATTACCATTAATCCGGCGACGATGAGGTAGCAGAAGATTTCCTGCCCGATCGTCCAAAGAGAGCCGTTGACGGAGGTGGCAAGCCAAGAGATGGCGGGGTCATAAAACTGCACATGCGGCAGGGTCATGCCAAAGTTCGGGTTGAGCAACGAATGAAGGGTCGTCTTCATATGAAGCGACTTGAGCAAGTAACCACTGACGCCCAACGGGCTGAACAAGGCACCCAAGACATAGACGCTGAGCAGCGTACAGACGATAAACGCCGGGTATATTCTCAGCGCCCGCCGCCAGAGAAAACCACCCGCGCTGCCGAACTGGGCGCTCTGCGTGACGAGGAAGCCGCTGCTGATGAAAAAAACATAGACGCCGAAGAGGCCGAGGATATTACCCTCTCCGAGCAAACGCTCAAAGGGCTCGTTCGCCGAGGTCTTCTCCGAGATAAGGAAGGCATGCGAGAAGATCACCGTGGAGGCTGCCACGAGCCTGATCATGTTGAAGTTCGGGTAAAATGCCTTCTTGATCTCGC
Source organism: Rhizobium sp. NZLR1b (assembly GCF_019685155.1). NCBI lineage: Bacteria > Pseudomonadati > Pseudomonadota > Alphaproteobacteria > Hyphomicrobiales > Rhizobiaceae > Rhizobium > Rhizobium sp. NZLR1b. The sequence continues at coordinate 36,880 of NZ_JABDWC010000039.1, read as the reverse complement.
TCCCATGCATGCGAACCTCCCGCGCCTCTAAAGCTTAACAAACCATTAAGGTGAGTTTTGAGTGTTGTCACGAGCCGGTGTGAAAACGCGGCTAAGCCGCGATAAGCTCCCGACACCTTCACGCTGTGTCTCAAGCGCTCGGTATTCCCTAGGTTAAGCTCGAGGAGAGCGATGTGAAATTTGCTCGGACAGCCGATCGACAGGAGGTCGCTCGAAGTATGACAAAGCGCTGCGGACTGAGGCACCACTATGAATCATGCTCTTTTAACGTGACTTCGGAGAATGCTGTGGTGAATGGGACGGTTGGGTTTCTCAATCAAGACAAAGGGATCGGCTTCATCACGCCGGATGACGGTGGCCAAGACGTATTCGTGAATGCAACTGCGATCCAAGGGTCGACGCTACGGCGCGACGGCCAGAAGATATCGTACGAGCTTGGCCAGGAAGGCAGGATCAGGAAGTCTAAGGCGGAGAGCGTCAAGGCGATCTCACGCCGCTATCTGCGATGAACATGCTCTCATCATAGGTGCTGTTAGTCGGATCGGAAGTACGCCTTTGGACACCGCCGGATCAGGGGCCAGCCGAAGTACCAGGAACCCAGACCCGAGCCGATGCCTGGTGGCCTGATGACAGGACCAGGCTGCCGACAATCGCGACCATGGCGATCAGGATAACGATGATGGGAAACGCGGCGCCGGACGGCTTATCTTCATGGTAGATCATTTAATTGCTCCTGCGGCCCGGCGGCGCATAAGACACCGCCGGGAAAAACCGTGTTAGGCCTCGATGATGTAGACAATCGTCAGAGCATCGGGATCGACGATGACGATCCGGCCATCCGCAAGGATGAAGAACCGGTAACCTTCATACTGCGGAACGATCTTGACGATGCGCGTCGGCAGCCTTTCCAGTCGGATCTTCTTCGGGATTTTCGTTCCGACGGAGACCGTGAAGTCGACTTCCTTCACGGGCGCGACATGGACTTCCTTCACCACCGTTCGAATTTCGGTCTGCTACTCGACCGAGATGTTGACGTTGGTCTTGGTGTTGGTGGTCTGGTTGTTTGTCGTGGTGTTGTTGTTGACGTTGGTTTTGTTTGTCGTCGCGTTCTGATCGGTCGACTGCTTCGACGTATCACCGGTGGTGGACCGCCACTTGTGCCTTCGGCGGGCTTGGCATTTTGCGTGGTGCTCTTCGTGCCTGCGGTGGCCGAACCGCTACTATCCGTGGTGCCGGACTTGGCGGCGGGCTTCTGTTCTGTCGTGGCGCCACCGCTGGCGTCTTTCGAGGTAGGTTTGGTTTCTATCGAAGTCTTGCCGGACGCACTTCCGCTCGTCGAGCCATCGGTCGAAGGCTGCTCAGCGCTCTTTTTCATGTCCGAGCCCTGACCGGATTTCTGCTGAGAGGACTGGCCCTTGCCTGGGCAGGCTCAGGACGCGTCGGGGGTGCAGTCGGTGCCGGTCCTGGCGGAGCCCGACTGCGAGCCGGCGTCCGTGCCCGTCTGAGAGCCGGATTGGGCCTGGCCGCTGCTCTTGGTGTCCAGCTGAGCTGCCGCCGGCGATGTTACAAGTGGCCATGCACTAAGTGACAGCGCTGCCAGGAGCATGGTTGATGATTGCTTTTCATAGTTGACCTCCGACTGTAGACGATGCCCGCGCGCATTCTCGTGCGGTGCATGCCTGCCCTGATGGTTGGAAAGGGCGGCTGAAGCCGCCCGTCGGTCACTGAATGACCTGGATGACCTTGCGGGAGGAAGGTTCGACGATCACACGCTGGTCGTTGACGATCGCGTATGCATATTTCGGGTCGTCGGGAATCGGCGTCACGACCACCGTCTCCGGCAGCGGCTGTCCGACGACGACCTTCTCCTTCACCACGACGCGTTCGGTCGGGGCGGGAGCCTGTTGAACATAGGTCACCACCTTCTGCGGCGGCGGATCGATGACGCTGCCTGCCACGCCGCCGACGATGCCGCCGACAGCTGCACCGACCGGGCCGCCGACGATCGCACCCGTTGCAGCACCACCCGCCGCACCTGTGACCGTCGACGACTGCGCAAAGGCAGACGTCGACGCCAACAGGACACCAGCGGCAATAGCTACTGATTTGATATTCATCTGTTTTCCTCCTTGAAGCGGTTGGCTGTGGCGGTTGGTTCCGCTGGAAAAGCAAACCGTCAAAAGGAGGATGTGTTCCAGACTTAAGACCTCATGCCGGGGCTTTGTCAGACCTTGGTCCGAGCCCGCCTGGATACCTCTGCCTACTGCGTAGGAAAGCGGCTCAGCATCCGATCCTGGACGTTTTCTTCGCCGACGATCATCGCTGCAAGCGAGATGGCTTTCTCGCGGTCCGCGGTGTTTGTAATGTAGCCCTCGAGCAGGACGACAGGGCCGAGCATCCTGATCTCGATGGCAATGCTGTCGATATCCGGATCAGCGGAAAGCGCCGCTTCGATTGTTGCAATCGTCGATGCTGAACTGTGGCCTTGCGAGCAGCGCTCTTCGTGGTTGGTGTTATCGGAACCGAACCTCATACCGTCCTCCTGTCCTGTCCTGCCCCTCCACGGACCTTCATGTTACCTCACCTAATATGAGAAGCGGGTTCTGGGCGCCAGTCCGACCTAAGTCCGTCTTCCTCTCTGCGCGATCCGGCTTAGATTCTTCTGATCCTTGTTAAAAGGACACCGGGGAGGTTCGGTCGCGTAGCCCTGATCTCCAGTCAGAACCTCCCTGGTGAAGAATTGTCGATCCATGGCGGGGCGTCGCGTCTTGGGAATAAAGGGCGGCTCCGGGAACGATTTTGCCCCTCTGATGCTTGTGATGAACGGTCAGGAAAAGTACAGGCTCGATCACTTGGCGAGGTTGCCAAAGCCCTTGTCCTCGCCTGGCCGACAGACGATGGCAAGAGAACGGGCCTGGATGCTATTCAAGGCAGTTTTCGCGAAGCAACAAAGTGCCTGGCTGTGGGCAGCGGTTAAAGAGTCGTAAGCGTTCGCGCTTCGGTTCAAATGACTTCCAAATGCAATGCATGAGAAGATCCAGCGTCGCCGGATAAGGCCGCCTGCGGCCTCTTCTTCTCCCAAAGTAGAGGGGTCTACGTCAGACCAAAGTCCGTTTTCGCCCGCAAAACAATGTTAGAGTGTAGGCACGTTGAAGGCGATCTTCCAACATTGTCGGTGGCTGGGATTTCCCGCTCCGAATTGAATGTGGGAGAACGGCAGAACTCAACAAGGCAGTCCTTCATCTGTACGAAAGTATCTTTGTCGTTGGCGTGGCGAGAGATCTGCAATGCTTTCATCTACAGAGGAGCATCGACGAGGGACCTTTAATTCTGAGCAGCCTTTGGTCTCAGTGGTCATCCCGGCTTTCAACGCTTCCACCTATGTTGAGCGGACGCTTCGATCCGCTCTGCGCCAGACCTACACCGCCTTAGAGATCATCGTCGTCAATGACGGTTCCACGGACGACACGGCAAAACTCGTTGAGCAGATAGCGATGTCGGACTCGCGGATCCGTCTCCTCTCCACACCGAACCGTGGTGTCGCGGCTGCACGGAATACTGGGATCGAGGCATCATCAGGTCGATTTGTGGCATTCCTTGACGCCGACGATCTCTGGTACCGGACGAAAATCGAAAAGCAGGTGAACGCTCTCAACCGGTTGTCCTCGCGGTGGGCTGCGGTCTATGTGCAGCATTGCCTCATCAACGAAGACGACGAGGTTATCCAGCCTGGAAGTTCCGAAGTTGCAAGGGGATATATCTATGCCCGACATCTGAATTTTAAGTACATAGGCAATGGAAGCGCGCTTCTCGTCCGGCGGAACGTCGCGCTTGAAATCGGTGGGTTTGATAGCTCATATTCAGCCGCCGGTCTTGGAGGCTGCGAAGACCTCGATTTCGAGCTCAGGCTGGCCACGCACTACTGCATCGAAGTCGTTCCCGAACGACTGGTGGGATACCGAAAGCATCCCGGCAGCATGTCTTCCAATCACTCTCGAATGGGCAAAAGTGCTTTGGAAGTGATTAGGCGTTCGCTGGCCGCAAATCCGAATCTCCCGCAATACGCGGTCCGGGGAGCACTCGACGCCACCCAAAAATATGCGTTTTGGGAATTTCGACAAGCTCGGGCAACATATTTGTCGCTTGTATCCATTTGGTCCATACTGCCAAAAGACCCGTATTTCGTGGTTCGGCTTGTAGTTCAGAAGGGGCTGCGCGGAATACGGCACTGTCTTCGTCTTGGGACGAGCACCGCAAACGGTGAAGACCCGCCGCGAATGAATAGGTCGAAATTCGATGATCAATTTGCTCCGTCGTTTCCCGAATGCCCAAAGGAGACGCCGAGCTTGCACCGTCATGTAATGCGTCTGACGGCTGTGGATGCGATGCTGAGTTCAACTCTTAGCCCCCAGCGAACGTCACTGAGACGGACGAAGGTGGAATGACAGGGGATAGCGGCTTGGAAAGCGGCCCGCCATGTTTCATCCCGCCTCAGTTCTCGACAACCCTCGCGAGCAGCTGTTCCAAGCTATCTTCGTTCCTGACGCCATGTTGATAGAAATAGATTATCTGGGTTGCGAGTTCGTCGCAGGCATCGCCGTCCGTTATTTCCCCGGTGGCGCAGATATGATCGAAGACTCTTTTACAGATCACAATATCTTCGTTCTGCAATGGTGCATCGGTTGCAGCGAAATCAGCTTTGGTCATGGTGGACATCTCCCACGAAGATGCCTGAGTTTCTAACATCGAGCCTGAACCCAGGATGAAGGGAAACCGCTGCTGCCTATAGCTTCACACTGAGGAATCAATCCCCTTCCAACGTGCGAACCACGCTTCGCTCTTGCGACGATTGACGGTTCAACTCGAAGCCACATGTAACATGCTTCGAGATTGCAACCTGCATTTTGCCTTGACGCACTCTCGCGAGGGTAGGCGCCACTTCAGTGTAGATCCGAATCGTCAAGCATCGGCGGCCAGAGGTTTCGGGACTTTCCACTCGGAAAGCATCCGGGTCGACTGGTCTGGCCTCCCGAAGAGATAGCCCTGCCCTGTCTCGCATCCGAGCCGATGTAGCACGTCGGCCTCCAGTTCATTTTCGACTCCTTCGCCAACAACCTGCAGGTTCAAGCCGTGCGCCAGCGAAATGATCGCTCGGACGATTTCCAATACGGTCGGATTTCCGTCCATGCGCCGGACAAAAGACTGGTCGATCTTGAGCTTGTCGAGAGGAAGATCGGCAAGGTAGCTCATCGATGAGTAGCCGGTCCCGAAGTCGTCCAAGGCAATGACCACTCCGGTTTCGCGAAGCGCTCGCATCTTTGCGATAGCGCCCCCCCCTTGATCGAGGAACGCGGATTCCGTCAGTTCGAGGCACAGGCGGGAAGAGGGAAGTCCGCTGCCGGACAAGGCTTGCCTTACATCGGCCTCGATGTCGGATCGCTCGAACTGAAGCGCCGAGACGTTGACGGCAACACCGAGGTCACCAGGCCACGCGGCCGCCTCGGTACAAGCTTCGAACAGCGTCCAGCGGCCAATCTCGCAGATCAAGCCGGAGGATTCGGCGATCGGGATGAATTCGGCCGGCGATATCAAACCGAACTCGGGATGGTTCCATCGGATCAGGGCTTCCGCACCTAAAAGGCGCCCGCTCGCCAACTCAATCTGCGGCTGGAACAGCAGGAAGAACTGCCGGTCCCGGAGAGCGTCGCGCATGTCCCGCTCCAGCCGGCGCGACCGGGCCTGGCGAACGGCGACAGACGGATCGAAAGAAGACCACCGCCTGCCTGGCGCGGCCTTTGCGGCATCCAGAGCGGATTCGGCGGCGTTCAGCAGGGCGCTAGGGGCCGCCGTGTCGCCTGAGCGAGATATTCCGAGGTAGACCGAGATCGGCAAGGCCGCGCCGGTGAGTTGTACAGGCTCCTCGAACAGAGCCAAAAGACCATCGGCAAAATCTTCGATGGGAAGCGCATCTGTCGCGGCGGTGGCGATGCCAAAATGGTCGCGGTCCAACCTTGCCAGCAAATCACCGGCGAATGCATTCCCAAGCCGCACTGCCACGGCTTTCAGGACCTCGTCGCCGACGTCGCATCCAAGCGTGGCGCAAAGGTAGGAGAAACGTTCGATATTCAGCACCGAGACGCAGCTCCCACCCTCAAGGCTTGCTAGTCGATACGCGAACTCCCGACGATTGAGCAGCCCGGTGAGCTCGTCCCGCTCGGAGAGCGTCTTCAACCGCTCTTCATAATCATATCGGGCGGTGATGTCCCGTATGATGAGGCAACCGGCAAATCGCGATCGCGCCGTGGCTAGATGCGCATCCGGCTGTTCAATTGGCGAAATCGTGACGGAGGCCTCGTAATACCCAGCCTGCGCGGCGAAATCGACAAGGGCAGTGTGCACCTTGCCCGGTTCGGCCTCGTGCTCCGAGACCAGCCTGCGCACGATGTCGATAACCGCGGTCTCCGTGCTGCCGAGAAGCGAGGCGCCGATCTCGGCTCGCAGCACCGCCTTTGCGGATTCGCTCGCCTCGACGATCCTTAGATTGCTGTCGAATGCAACGACACCGTCCGAACTGTCGGCGATGATCCTTCTCATCAGCCGTCGGGTGTTTCGAGCCTCGGTATTGGCGATGGCGACAAGCATGCGCCCGAGATCGACTCGTTCGTTCAGAGCGAGCATCCACGCAAGCAGCAGCGTCAACCACGGCACCGCCGTTCCGACCAGGATCGCGTACCGCCACTGCAGCAGGAATGCGCCGATCTCGCCGACGGCAACGATGGTCAGTGCGACCGCCATCATCGTGACTAGGCTGGTTGAACGGCTGCAGACGACGCCGACGATCAGCAAGGCAGCAAACAAGAGTTCCAGCGGAATCTCATCAACCATTCTGAGGAAACGGTTCTGGAGCAACGTCTCCGACGCGAGCACGTGAATGAGCGGGCCGGCGATTGCGCCGTAGACGGGAACGGCGAAAATGTCTTTCAGCTCGGCTGCCGATGCTCCCACCACGACCGAGCGGTCTCTGATTGCCTCGGCCGGGGCGGTCCCGTTCAGCACGTCCGACAAGGAGAATGTCGGAACGGTGTCGGGTCGTATCGAGTAGTCGATCAGCAGAGAACCGGAACTGCCGTCGATCCTGCCAAGGGCTGCTGCGGCGGATTGGATGGGGTTGCCATCGAGCTGGCTTCCCAGATCGAAACGGCGGACGATCCCGTCTGCATCCATCGCGACATTGGCGAATGCAGGCCAGGCATTCTGAAGGAGCTGCGGGATTGGTCTCGTCACCGCGGTCTCAGACGATGACGCCATCTCCTGCTGCCGGAACACCGGCAAAAGAACCCCTCCTCCGGATCTCGCCAGCGCCGCTGCAAGAAGCTCGTCCTCCTCAGTGCTGGAGAATGCGCTGAAATCGACGTCGAGGAAGACGTCCTTAACGCCTGAGGCGACCAGCTTGTCGAGCAGTTTCGCGTAGATGCTCCGCGGCCAGGGCCATGTCCCAACGGCGTCGAGGGAGTGCTTGTCGATCGCAACGAAGACGACGTTGCCGGTGGCGGTGCGAGCCGCCCATTGGAAGCGCTTGGCAAAAAGGCTGTTGTTGATGCCCTGGATGATGCCGACGCTGGATCCCGCCACCGGCAGCGCCAGCATTGCGGCGATCAGCAGAAGCCGAACCGTGATCGTGCCGATGCCCTTGGAGAGATAGTCCCCAGCCGCCTTCCTATCTCTCACTTGTCCTTGCCTTTACCGTTTCCGCCGGAGTTGCCGTTACCATTGCCACCGCCGTTGTTGTCGCCCTTGCCGCTGTTTCCATTGCCATTGCCGCCGGAATTGCCGCTGCCATTCCCATTGTTACCGCTGTCACCGGAATTGCCATTGCTGCCGTTTCCTCCGGAATTGCCATTGCCGCCGCTGTTGCCGTTTCCGTTGCCACCGGAGTGGCCGTTGCCATTCCCATTGTTACCGCTGTCATTGGAATTGCCGTTGCCACTGCTGCTACTGGAATTGCTGCTGCCATTGCCATTGCCGCTGTCGTCAACGTCGCTGGCGCTGGAACTGGTGTTTCCGCTCGTTGCCGAAGAACTGCTCGTGGCGTCGGGGGTGGCGCCGGCGAGTTTCGTGGTGCCGACGGCGGGAATCTGGGCGACCGACGGCGCGACCGAGGTGATTTCGGGCTTTGATAGCCGGCCCGCCACCGTCATGCCGGCCTTCTTGTCGACAGTCGCGCTCTGACCCGGCGCCACATTCGACCGCTGGCCGCTGGCGAAGGAGGTGACCTGGACTAGGCCGCGATCGACGGAGACGGAAGCTTTCGCCTTACCGACGGTCACGTGAAAGATCGTTCCCTTGACTACCGCCGCGAGATAGGGCGTCTGTACTGTTGTATGCGGCTGGCTTCGCTTCTCGATTTCAAGGTCCAGCGCACCGACCTGCTGGTAGATCTGCGTCTTCATGACAGCGGATTCGTTGGTGGTGATGGCGGCAACCGTGTTTGGCTGGAAGGTGACGCTCTCCACCCCTCTGGAAAGCTGAACTCGCCCCCGCGGACCAGTCGAAACCCATGCCCGGTTGGGGACCACCTCGCCGGCGCGCAAGTCCAGCCAATTCGTCCTGTCGACGGTATACTTCACCTGATCCGTCGCCTTGACGACCCGCCACTCGTCGGCAGCAGCAAAGACGGCTGTCGGCAGCCAGATCAGTGCTGCGGTCAGAATTCGAAATATTGTCGACATGAATGCTATCCCTCGTCCTTGGGACAAGTGAAGCATGTTCCAATTAAGAATGATTATAAAACTGGGTGATGATTCTAGGAATTGTATGATGAATGCCCGGACGCTCGGCCGGAGGAATCGCAGATCCGCCAGGCCAACGAGGGGTGGGCAACGACACCAATCAAATTATGGCGCTCGCGTTGTCAACGCGGTGGCTCCGCCGCTTGGAAGTCCAGGCCGGGAACCATGTGCATTTCCAACTCCTTACCCATTCACTGAGCGTTTGCGTCGTGCAGCCCAGCTTGGCGGCGATCGAGGAAACCGGTGCCCACCGCGAGGAATATTCCCCTTCGTGATCCAAAACAATGCGTTACACCGCATAAGCTGTAAGAAGGACGCTCGATCCATGAGCTAAATTGGGCGTCACGCGTTTTAGTGACATCCGCCGAGCCGCGGCTCGCGTTTGCAGAGCGAGGCGACGGACCATCTAGTGGAAATTCGTGGCTTCGACTGTCAGGGTATCGATATGCAGGGCCCTGACGACGTTGTCCCTCGCCAGCGGTTATCGAACGGGCAGGCCGGGTTTGTCGGCGAAGGCACACAGAGACAGATAGGCCATTCCAGAAGTTGGCCTTGAGTTCAGGGCGATCCGACGACCGCCCATTCGAACCGTCGCCGGTGACCTATTTGGCAACGTGCCACACTCCTCCAACGCCATCGCCGTTGGCTTCGCCGGCTTTCTTATCCTCGACAAAGGTGTAAAGCGGCTTACCCTCATAGGCCCACATTTCTTTGCCATCCGCAGCTTTAACCAAAGACCATTCGCCTTCCGCCTTGGCCTTGGCTCCAGCGTGGAACGCCGGCCACTTCTTCAGGCAATCGCGATCGCAGTTGGATTGGCCCTTTGTATCTTTGTCGAAGGTGTAGAGCACCACGCCTTTTTCGGTGGCCAGGACCTTGCCCATTTTCGTCTCGACCATCTTGGCCGGCTGGGCCGCCAACGCAGACCCGGTCAAAGCAGTTAGCGCACCTAACACGCCACATTCTCCGAACTGCGGCTCAGATCCGCAGCAGCACACTGGCGACGGCGCCATTTATCTCGCGCTTCGTGTGCCGTGAGAAGCCACGGGATGCAGCGACCCCACCTGTCCCGGTAAACGTTGCATTACGTTTGCGTGATTTATTAATTCGTTTGGATACATACTTGTTGGCGATCCGGCTGTGCGTCGGAAATTGGGGGGCCTTCAATGCATCGTCCGAGTATAAAATCCAGCCTGCTCCTGATATTTGGCAGCATAGCGCTGCTTTTCGGCATTGTCGCATATCTTGCGATCGATGGTCTAAGCAAGACGAACGGGTCCACCGAAGAAATCGCGACGAAATGGTTGCCGAGCGTACAGGCTTCCCGGGTGATCAATCTCAACATGGCAAACCTGCGCCTCGCTTACCGCGATCACGTCATCGCACAGACGGAAGCTGACAAGAAATCGCGCGAAGAGGCCATCACCGTCGCGGAGGATACGGTTCGCAACTCGATAGATGCTTATCTTCCATTGGCGTCATCGGACGGCGAGCGCCAGTTGATCGCCGGAATAAGAGCAAACTTCGAGAGTTACATCGCCGGCAGGCCGCAGCTTCTCGCCCTATCCCGCGCAAACAAGATAGGTGAAGCCGGGCAATATCTCGGCGGAGAGATGCGGACCTACTCGGATAAGCTGAAAGAACTGACGGCGTCCCTGGTTGAATTGAATGTTATCGGCAGCAAACAGGCTGCCGACGCGAGCAAGACGACCTACGCGTCGGTGAAGTTCTACCTCTTTGCCGCGATTGGTCTCGCAGGCCTGCTCGTCGTCGGCGCGATTGCCTTTGTGCTGACAGGCGTCGCCAATCCCGTGACCCAGATCACAGCCTCGATGAGGCGACTGGCCGAGGGCGACACCGGTTCCAACATTCCGTTCGCCGGTCGTGCAGACGAAATCGGTTCCATGGCGAGCGCGGTGGAGATCTTTCGCCAGGCCGCTATAGCAAACAAGCGAATGGAGGTGGAAGCGGAGGAAAACCGGAAGCAAGCGGAGGCTGATCGCATCGCCGCCCAGCAACAAGCAGAATCCGATGCCGCCGAGCGTTTACGCGTCGCCACATTGGGTCTCGCTGCCGGCTTGAGGCGGCTTGCTGCAGGCGATCTTGCCTTTCAGCTCGATGAGGCGTTCGCTCCCGATTTCGAGGCCCTGCGCCACGACTTCAACCAATCTGTCACCCAACTTGGTGGAGCGTTGAAGTCGATTTCCAGCAGCATCACCACCATCGATGATGGCACTCGCGAAATCTCTTCCGGGGCAGGCGATCTTTCAAAGCGTACGGAACAGCAGGCCGCCTCGCTTGAAGAGACGGCCGCAGCACTGGAAGAGATTACCGCGAACGTGGCGAATTCGAGCAAGCGCACCGAAGAGACCCGTAAGGTGGCCACGGAGGCGAACCGAAGCGCTGCGATGTCTGCGGAAGTCGTTTCCCACGCCGAAGAGGCAATGGAACGCATCGAGACCTCGTCGCGACAGATTTCCAACATCATCAGCGTCATCGATGAAATCGCATTCCAGACCAATCTTCTCGCGCTCAATGCGGGCGTGGAAGCGGCGAGAGCCGGCGAAGCAGGCAAGGGTTTTGCCGTCGTAGCCCAAGAAGTGCGCGAACTTGCCCAGCGCTCAGCAAGCGCTGCCAAGGAAATCAAGGGCTTGATCCTGAACTCCTCGAAAGAGGTGGAAAACGGTGTCAAGCTCGTGCGCGACACCGGCCAAGCTCTCACGACCATCGGCAGCTTCATCACGCAGATCAATCAGCACATGGATGCGATCGCAACCTCTGCCAAAGAGCAGTCGGTCGGCCTGAGCGAAGTCAACATTGCAGTCAATCAAATGGATCAGACAACGCAACAGAATGCGGCCATGGTAGAACAATCGACGGCCGCTTCCACCTCTCTCGCTCAGGAAGCCCAGAAACTTCGCGAGCTCGTTGGCCAGTTCAGGCTCGATGACGCCGTCTCAAACCAGTCCGCGATTCTTCGCTCGACGGCGAAAGCAATGGCTCAACCTGCCGCTGGCGCAACCGTCCGGCTTGCCTCGCAGCGACGTTGACATCTCTACCCCGTGCGGCCAACTACCGGGGCTCTTGATGGGAGCAGAATATGAGACCGTTTCGACGTCTGGAGAGCGAGTTCTACCCTGGTGAGCTTTACTCATCGGTGGGGCGCGGCGATGCTGCGTCCCACCCTAAAAGAAAGCCATTTGTTTGTTAGGTTCATTACCTTGGCGCGGCCTAGGGGAGACTGTGAACGCGTCGTTGGTGTCATTTCGCTCGATTGGCCCAAACACGCCAAGGCCGCGCCGTTCAAGCGTAACGATCAGATGCTGGACATCCTGCCTATCGGTGTGATGCACTTCCCGGGCACCGGCATTCAGGGCAATCTCCCCGACAAGGCGAAGAAGCTCGGTATCCCTGTCTGTGAGCGCCTCCCCCTCCTAACGATCGAACTGAGTCAATTGACACAGCCCGCAGCCGCCGAGGTCACTCGGGCGACGCCGCCCGCACGTCGACAGTTCACCGATCGGCGCCATTGAATTCCTGCACACGCAAAGCGCCGAGATCGCATGCTGCCACACACCGGAGGTTCACAGCCCGCGTCTCCGATCCGTCGGGGCCAATCCCCTCTGCAAAGGGCTGCACCCCCAGGTTTTGCAGAACCTGTGAGCGAGCTTGTGCGTATTGAAGGTGTAGGTTTCCAATGCGCTCTCGTCCGCTTTCAGCTGGAAACTCAACGCGGGAAAGAAGGACAAAAGGAAGCCTTTTCTCCGGCAATGAGAGCAATTGCAACTGATCGCACTGTCTGGAAGGTCCGCTTCAACTTCAAATGACACTGCACCACAGTGACAACTTCCTTCATATCTAAGCTCTTGAAAGGATACGAACCGCGGCCCTGTAATATGGATGAAGTCTAACCGAGTTTTCGTAGCTCAATGATAGGGAATCGCTCGCGTGTTGATCGAAAGCGGTTGGCGATATAGGTTCCGCACGCGAGTCTTGGAATGGAAGCTAAGAGGAAGTTTCATGCCTACCGGTACAGTCAAATTTTTCAACGACGACAAGGGATTCGGCTTCATCACGCCTGACAATGGCGGAACGGACATGTTCGTTCACGTGTCTGCTTTGCAGCGTGGCGGTTCGCTGAAGGAGGGTGACAAGGTCAGCTTTGAAGTCGGTCAGGACCGCAAGACCGGAAAGTCCAAGGCCGAGAAGGTATCCGTGCTCTGATCCTGGGGCGACCGCATTCTGGCTGAAGCTCAATGAAAATTCCTGCTCTTTACCTTGAGGGCGTCAATGTGAAGGTCAGAAATTTATCCCGAGCCCGATACTATGCCGAGCGACTTCCCTAAAGCCCGAGATTTCCGCTAATCCGGGATTATAAGCTCGGCATAAATCCGCATTCGATCTGCTGTCTACTTCGCCCCGCCCTACGATCAATCGGCGAGAGATTGACTCGTCGAAATTGGCTTTGAAAACGTTCGCTATTGGCGGGCAAGGTTTCGCAATCCACGCCCGGCGTTCGGCTCGCCCTCATATCTGCAGATAACGTGCAGATGGGCATGAAAAACATGCTGGCCACCGGCTGAGCCGACATTCCAGCCAATGGTGAAACCATCAGACTTGAATTCCGCGCGGTAGCGCTTTGCTTCCGAAAGCATTTCTCCGTTGGCAACACACCATCTGCAATTTGCTACACTCATCAGGTTCGTCTTCTATCCAGCCCGTATTTATTGTGCATACATACCGGTCATGAGTGACGCCGCCAATCCATCGACTACTCGAAATCAGCCCGCAGCCTTTGTCGCGGGGGCAATCATAGGCACTCTTGGAGGTCTGATTGGGCTGGGGGGCGCGGAATTCCGTCTCCCGATCCTCATCAGCCTGTTCAACTTTGCGGCGCTGGAAGCCGTCATCCTGAACAAGGCCATGAGCCTCGTCGTCGTGGCGACAGCGCTGCCGTTCCGTGCTGGAACTATCTCCTTTGGAACAATTGCAGATCACTGGGCGATTATCGCCAACCTCCTTGCCGGAAGCCTGATCGGAGCCTGGTTCGGCGCAGGATGGGCGACACGTTTGAGGTCGGAGACGCTCTACAAAGTCATAGCAGCCATGCTGATCATCATCGCTGTGGTGCTGGTTCTCGGTCATGATGCGACCGCCGGGCAGCCGTTGGTGACTGGAGTAGCTCAGCTTATTGGTGGCGTGATCGCGGGCTTCATCATCGGTATTGTCGCAGCCTTGCTTGGCGTGGCAGGCGGCGAGCTGCTGATCCCGACGCTGGTGTTGTTGTTCGGTGCGGATATCAAACTGGCTGGCAGCCTCTCTCTTGCAGTCAGTCTGCCCACCATGCTTGTCGGCTTCACACGGTACAGCCGCGATCAGAGCTTCTCGGTCCTGGGCGGTAACAAAGCGTTCCTGCTGATTATGGCAGCAGGCTCGATAATCGGGACCTTTGTCGGCGGGCTGCTTCTTGGCCTTGTCCCGAATTCCGTACTTCTGCCAGCGCTAGCGGTGATTTTGCTGATATCTGCAATTAACGTATGGCGGCACAGCTAGCCGATAGAGATTCCCTGTTCATTCGCCGCGTCAATGGGCGTCGGCGTCGTGGCGTTCCTGAAGATCAGCCACGACCTTCGGCGATCCACCCCGGAAACGGGTCTCCGGACAGAATGATATCGCGGCTTTAGCGATCGATGATTCCTAAGGATCAGAGTTTATCGAGGAAAGCCAAGAGTTCGTCGCCAGCCCGGAAGCGCCCATGCGAGAGATCATTGTACGGATCGATCTTGGCAAGAGCGGCCTCCTTTGGCCGAGCCACAACGAGATCACCGTGCTGTCCACGCCTGCATCCAGCAGTTCCATTGCGGCGCTGTGGCGAAGGACATGAAGTGATATCCGCTTTGATCGTAAAGACGGACAGCCCTTGGACGCCGCCAAGACGTATTTTGCCAGAAGGTACTGCACCGCATCGGGGCTCATCCGCTCACCGTGAATGGTCGGAAAAAGAGCATTCGAGTTCCGCATGGGCGGTTCGTCCAACCACGCTTTGAGTTTTGCATTGAGCATCTTGGTGATCGGCGTGGTCCGCTCCTTGCGACCTTTCCCGAATGTGTGCGCCCATTCCAATAGTGACGGCGCTTCGATCAAGCCCGACGAGTTCGGAAAGGCGCATCTTGTCGGTACAGCCGTCAGCATCAGGACATAGTCCCGCCGCCCAACCCAAGTTCGCAGATCAGGAGCCGCGAGGATCGCTTTGATCTCGTTGCGGGTGAGGAATTGCACCTCTCGGTTCGACCCGATCTTCCCAGGGATGGCAAGGACCCGCTGAATTTGTAGCAGGAAAGAGGCTTCGAAAACGAGCCCACCAATCATCGAGGAGCTTTCATTAGGCAGGAAAGCGCCAAGAGCGGTCCTGTCGGCGATCTTGCGTTCTTTTAGAACCTTGACCGTCTTCATGATGTTCGGCGCAGGACCCTGCTGGCCGATGACCATCGAACGAGGGTGAGCAATGTGTTAATCGTCCTGGAAGGCACGAGATTAGAACGGACGCATCGATGGCTGGGTCGGGTGGTGAACGCATATCTCGCAAGCTCGCGGCGCTGGCGGCCAAACGCCGCCGAGGCCGGCGGGCTGTCGAATGGGACTGCACAAAAGTCGAGAAAACTCACTGAGGGATGAGGCAATGGACGAAGATCATACGAAACGCATGATCCTTGAATTCCTGAGGAAGCACACCTTGGCGGTCATTGCGACATGCCACCGCAACGGAACGCCGGAGGCGGCTACGGTCGACTTCTCGGTGCGGGACAATCTTGAGATCGTGTTCGACACTTTCAAAGACACACGGAAGTTCAACAATCTCGCGGAGCGTCCCGGCGTCGCATTCGTTGTCGGATGGAACGACAACATCACGGTTCAATACGAGGGTGAGGCAACAAGTGTTCGTGCCGCAGATATCGAACAATACCAGGAAGCCCATCTCAACAGCGTTCCGGCCGAAAGGGAGTTCATCGAGAGAGGAGCAGTGATGTTCAAAGCAACGCCGCGGTGGATTCGATATTCCGATTTCAACAAGGAGCCTCCCGAGCTGATCGAGATTCAATTCTGACAGCCGCAACGGCTTCGGGTCTCGACACGGCGATGCACATTCTCGAAGCCTACATGCAGCGTGTTGCTGACGATATGATTGATGTCATTCGCCATGAGGGTTGCCTTGAATGCATCAGGGACCATCCGCGTTACGAAGAGTTGTTTCCACTTGGCCTATATGTTTGCGAGCAGTGATGCGGGGTCAGCCCAATTGGCACGATGGCATTGGGCCGACGGCCGCTTTGGGCCGAACCCGGTCTTCCAACGCATTCAAACTATGCCGAGCTTTCAATCCTGGATTACCGGAAATCGGGATCTAGGGAATGGGCTCGGCATAGTCTCGGGCTCGGTATAAGTCCCCTTATGCCGAATTCGGCATAACGGAACATAGATATCGCGCGTCTTCACGGCAGCCCGATCCCGGGCATCGGGACTGCCCGGCGAGCCATGGGCGAACTCATCGCCGCGACCGGTCGGAAGCTTGAATGCTTCATCACGATCCGCCAAAGCCGACAGGTCGCCGGAGAGATCGAAGAGCTGCTGGGCGACAAGGTGCACAACCTCGCCTTCCCGTTGGATGCGTCCGTTGATCGCCATCATGCTCGATCCCAGCACCACACGCCGGCGTCGCTCGAACAGTTTTGGCCAGACGACGACGTTCGCCGGGCCGGTCTCGTCTTCGATCGTCAGAAACATCACGCCCTTTGCTGATCCGGGTTTCTGCCGGACGAGAACGAGGCCGGCCGTCATCAGCCAGCGACCGTCCCGGGCAGACATCGCCTCCTCGCAGGTGACGATGCTGCGCGCCGTAAGGTCTTTGCGCAGGAACGCGATCGGATGCTGGCGCAGAGTAAGACCCGTGTGGCTATAATCCTGGATGACATTGTGCCCATCCGTCATCTGCCGCAGTTCAACATCCGGTTCCCGCTGCTCCGCGATCGACTTGCTCTCGCGCTCGGATGCCGCGGCAAATAATGGCAGCGGCTCGTCACGCAGTGCCTTGATTGCCCAGAACGCATCGCGGCGCTGCAGGCCCAGTGACGGCAAGAAGGCATCGCCCTCAGCCAGTTCCACCAGCGAAGCCGCCGGTACGCCGGAGCGCCGCCACATGTCGTCGACACTGTCGAAGGGCTGATCGGCGCGGGCGGCAATGATTCGGGCGGCATCGACCGCTGCAAGTCCTCGCACCAGCCGCATGCCGAGCCGGACGGCGTGACGATCGCTGCCTTCGATCTGTTCCAGCGTGCAATCCCAACGTGACCGATTAATGCAGATCGGGCGGATTTCGACGCCGTGATTCCTGGCATCGCCGACGATCTGGGCGACAGCGTAAAAACCCATCGGCTGGCTGTTGATCAGAGCAGCGCAGAACACGTCCGGGAAATGGCATTTCACATAGCTCGAGGCGTAGGCGATGAGGGCAAAGCTCGCTGCATGGCTTTCCGGAAATCCGTAGGAGCCGAAGCCTTCCAGCTGCTTGAATGTCTTTTCGGCGAACTCCGGCGAATAGCCGTTCCGGATCATGCCCGAGACCAGCTTCTCCTGGAACCGCGACACGCCGCCGGTGACCTTGAATGTCGCCATCGACTTGCGCAACTGATCGGCTTCGCCGCCGGTAAAGCCGGCGCAGACCATCGCCACCTTCATGGCGCTCTCCTGGAAGAGCGGCACGCCAAGTGTCTTGCCGAGAACTGCCTCCAGTTCGGGTGTTGGATATTCAGGCTTCTCCTTGCCCTCACGCCGACGCAGATAGGGATGCACCATGTCACCCTGGATCGGACCAGGTCGGACGATCGCCACCTGGATCACCAGGTCATAAAAAGTCTTGGGCTTCATCCGGGGCAGCATCGACATCTGCGCCCGGCTCTCGATCTGGAAGGTACCCAGCGTGTCGGCCTTGCGGATCATCGCATAGGTCTTGGGATCCTCCTGCTCGATGCCGGCAAGATCAATCGGTCTGCCCTTCTGCTCTTCGATCAGCCTGAACGCTTTTGACATGCAAGTGAGCATGCCGAGCGCCAGGACATCGACCTTCATGAATTTCAGCGCCTCGACGTCGTCCTTGTCCCATTCGATCACCTGCCGATCGGCCATGGACGCAGGTTCGATCGGCACGAGATCATCGAGCCTGTCATGGGTCAGCACGAAGCCGCCCGGATGCTGGCCGAGGTGGCGAGGCGCCCCCATCAGCTGCTGCGCAAGCTGCAAGGTCAGCGCCAGCCGACGATCATCCGGATTGAGGTTGAGCTCTCGAAGGTTCCTTTCGTCCGCCATCTCGGCCGACCAGGACCACATGCCCGATGATAGCGCCTTGATCATGTCCTCCGGCAGCCCGAGCGCCTTGCCAACATCGCGGATGGCGCCCTTGGCGCGATATTTTGTCACCGTCGCACAGAGCGCCGCCTTCTGATGCGTATAGGTCTTGTAGATCCATTGAATCACCTCTTCGCGCCGTTCGTGTTCGAAGTCGACATCGATATCCGGTGGCTCGTCGCGTTCCTGGGAAACAAAGCGCTCGAACAGAAGATCGTTGGTCTCGGGATCGATCGATGTGATTCCGAGGATATAACAGACAGCAGAGTTCGCAGCCGAGCCCCGCCCCTGGCAGAGAATACCCTGCGAGCGGGCGAACCGGACGATCGAAAACACCGTCAAAAAATAGGGGGCGTATTTCATGGTGCGGATGAGGTCGAGTTCATGCCGGACGACTTTCAACACCTTTGGTGGCAGGCCTTCAGGATAGCGCTGCGGCACGCACTCCCAGACGTAATGCTCAAGCGAAGCCTGCGCATCCTTGCCCGGCACGATCGCCTCCTCCGGATATTGATAGGTCAGTTCTTCGAGCGAGAACCTGCAGCGATTGACGATTTCCATCGTCCGCGCCAACGCTTGCCGATAGCGGGGAAACAGCCTCTCCATTTCCTCCGGCGGCTTCAGGTAGCGATCGGCATGGCGTTCCCGCTCGAAGCCGACATCGTCGATCGTGGTCCTGGTGCGGATGCAGGTGACGACATCCTGCAGCTGCCGCCGCGAAGGCTCATGGAAGAGCACATCATTGGTCACCACCGTCTTGACCTTGAAGCGGTTGGCAATGTTCGACAGTTCGTACAGCCGCATCTGGTCGTTCGGCCGCCGGCGAAGCGATAGAGCGAGATAGGCTCGGTCCTCGAAAATCTCGGCCATCTTCCTCAGCTGCACGGCGCAGGTCTCGTCCGGCAGATCGGGAACGAGAATGCCGATGAGGCCTTCCGCATAGAGCGTCACATCATCGAGATGCAGGATGCATTTGGCCTTGCCGCCCCTGCCCTTGCCAAGCGTCAGCAATCGAGTAAGGCGCGAATAGGCGGCACGATCGGTGGGGTAGACGAGGATCGACATGCCATCAGCCAAATCGAGCCGACAGCCGACAACCAGCCGGAGGCCAGTGGCGCGCGATGCTTCCAGTGCCCGGACGATGCCGGCCAGCGAGTTGCGATCGACGATGCCAAGCGCCTGGATGCCCAGCAGCTTGGCCGTGGCAAACAGCTCGTCGGCCGAGGATGCTCCCCGGAGGAAGGAGAAATGCGTCGTCACCTGAAGCTCGGCGTAGCTCATGCGAAGATCCCATGCAGGAACCATTTGTGCGAGCCGGTCGCGGCATCGACACCGTCACCGGAGCGAAAAATCCAGAATCGTTCGCCGCTGTCATCCTCGACGACGAAGTAGTCCCTTACCGCATCGAATTCCGCGCCCCGCGTCCACCACTCGCCGAAAATCCGCTCCGGCCCGTCGGCGCGTTTCACCCGCCGGCGCTTGCCGCGCCAGGTGATCGAGACCGGCGGATGATCCGGCAGGAGCGCGATTACCTCGACGAGCTCCGGCTGGACGAGCAGCCGAACCGGCCGCGGCCAATGCAAGCTCCATGACGTTCCAGTTTCTTCAGCAACGGCGTTGACACGCTGGACGCTGCGTTCGGGCACATCGCTGGCCACTGGCGCCACGCGATAGACGCGCTGGCCGCGATTGCCGATCACGTCGATCAGCGGGGCGATATCGACGACCTCCTCCTCAATCAGCGAAGACGCCCTCTGTGTTTCGATGAGCGGTTCGGACATGACGGCGACGAGCGAGAGTTTCTCGATACCGAAACCCGGTTCGATCTTCTCGATCCGATCCTTTAACAGCTTCGTCAGCCAGGCGACGTCGCGGGCGGGTTTTGCGGTACCGGTGCGGATCGCCTGCATCGTATTGTCGACCTTGTGGACGATCAGATCCGTGCGGCGAACGCCAAGGCCCTTCTTTTGAAGCGCTTCGCAAAGCTGGACGACCAGGCGCGAGACATATTTGGCGATGGTCTCTGGCGCGCCGATCGGCTCGGCAAAGGCGCGGCTGATCTCGATGGTGTCCATCGAGCGGATTGGCTCGATCGGTTCCGGCAACCGTCCATAGATCTGGTCGAGGCGCCGGCCGATCTCTGGGCCGAAGCGAAGGGTCAGCGGTGCACGCGGCGTTGCCGACAGCTCGCCGATCGTCTGAAACCCGAGTGTCCGCAGGCTGGCAACGATCTCGGGAGGTAGCCTGAGCGAGGCGATCGGCAATCGCTCGACGAAACGTGCTGTCTCGCCACGCGGAACGATCACGGTCGCGCGCTTGCTCACCCGAGCGAGCGCATGGGCCGCACCCCAGTTGTCGGCAATCGCAACGCGCGCCGTCAGACCCCGGGCATGGAAACGGTTGACGATACCGGACAACATCAGGTCTTCGCCGCCCTGCAAGTGGTCGGCGCCTTCGGTGTCCATGACGATGCCGTCCGGCGGATCAACCGCGACAACAGGGGAATATTGCGTCAGCGCCCACAGCGCCAGCCGTTCAAGAGCTGCGGTGTCGGCGTTCACTTCAGCCTCGACCATCTGCAGGCCCTGGACGAGCGCTTGTGCCTTGGCGGCCGGCATATTGACATGAATACCGGCTTCGCGCGCCTTGTGATCCGCAGCCGTGATCCAACGCTTCGAGCCGCTTTTCGCGACGACGACAAGTGGGCGCTCAGCCGACAACTCGCCGGCGCCAGCCGTCCGTCTGATCCTCTCGATCGCGAGATCCGGGAGATAAATGGATACGACCCGTGGCATCGCACGCTCCTACGATAAACTCTGCGCACTCACCCGCTTTCACCCGCATCAGCTCAAGCAGCCACCTCGGACGTCCGACGCCCGTAACTGGCAGCTCCTCCGATGGCAGCACACTCACCCGCCACCTGGACGTCGAGGCCGTCGGTTGCCCGAAATCCGAAGCCTCCGTCTGCCGCCGCCATCGGCGGACAGCCAAACCCAGCGTGCCCGTCTTTTCCGCCGCAAGCTGCAGCCGTCTGGAGGCGACCATCGGCAGGCGAACGATCTCGCCGACGACGGCGCCCAAGCCGCCATAACCAAGGCCCTCCTCCATGGTCGCAAGGACATCCTCTTCCTTGTCGGCTTCGGCAAAGACCACACGATCGGGATGAAGACCTGCCTGCGCGAGCGCCGGGAAAAACAGGTCGGGACGCGTCAAACACCAAAGGATCTGACCCTTTGTCCGGGCCGCGATCCCGGCAACGAAAAGCGCTGCCGCTGCCCCATCGACTGTTCCCGATCCGCCGCCCGCAAACTCATGCAAGGCGCCGTAAGCAAGGCCGCCGCCTGGCAGCACTGCATCAATCTCGGAAACCCCGAAGGCAAGGCAGCCGGCCTTTCTCGCAGCACCCCTTTCAAACGAGGCGATGCGGTCGCGCAGATCGGAGATCACCCTGTCGCGGGCAGCAGTCATCGTTCACGAACCTCCTTTCAGGTCGTGTTGGAGTATCGACGTCATGTCGTTCAAATGCGGATGTTCTCTATCTGTTCCCCGCTGCTCCAAGAGTCAAGCAACCGGAAATAGGAATTTTATCCCCCAATTTTAGCAGGCCGGCAGATTCGCGTGGCGAATCATGGCTATGGGTCGCCTTGTCGATTTCCCGGCCCCGTACAAATTTTTGCCGGGGCCACAGTCTGATCATCGACGGCTTGGCATTCTGCAAATCTGTCAGCTACGATGCTAGCGGTGTTCAACGGAAACGGTCGCAGCTCGATGTGCAATCTGTACCGCATGGAAGACAAGGACTGGGTTGCCAAGTGGGCGCAGGACGCCGACAGCCTGATCAACCTGATGCCAGCCTACCAGATGAACCCGAACGAGACAGGACCGATCGTGCGCAACACCGCCGACGGTCGCAAGCAGCTCGTCCATGCGCGGTGGGGCCTGCCGTCGCCACGCTTCGCCCTCGAAAAGGAGGCCGAGAAGAAAGCTGCAAAACTTCGCGCCAAGGGCCAGGAGGTGGATTTCGAAAGGCTTGTCCGCGAGCAGCTCGACAGTGGGACGACGAATGTCCGGAAGCTGAATTTCCCGCATTGGAAGAGATGGTTCGGGGTCGAGAACCGCTGCCTCGTGCCCGTCACGAGTTTTGCCGAGCCTGATCCGGCGAGCAAGCAGGAAGGCGGGAACACGCCGAATGCCTGGTTTGCGCGCGACGAGAGCAAGCCGCTCATGTTTTTCGCGGGCCTCCATGTTCCTCAATGGACCAGCGTGCGAAAGGTCAAGGACGGGCAGACGACGGATGATCTCTACGGCTTTCTGACGACCGACCCGAACGCGATCGTCAAGCCAATCCATGACAAGGCCATGCCGGTGCTGCTGCTGACGAAAGAGGAGACCGATGTCTGGATGAGGGCGGCATGGGACGAAGCTAAGGCGCTTGCCCGGCCGCTGCCAAACGATGCGATCATCGTGACCTCGCGGGAACCCTATGGAGCCACCATCATCACGAAAGCTGGGGAACCTGTCGCGCAGCCGACACTGTTTTGAATGTCTTGCGCACAGTGGGAAAACGAGCGCCTGGCAGGATTATTGCGACGGGCAGCGGTCGCTGGACCACGCCTTCAAGCGGCTCGCCAAGCCGGTGAAACGGGCCGCTTGAGCCTGCGGCCCGTCAGAGATCGTATCGCCGGTCGAGTTCTCGCAGCCCCGCGTGAACCTCATCGATCGAAATTGGTTCGGGCGTGCCTGGAAGGTGACGCAGCCGGTTTGGAATCGACGGCATAATAATCCGATGCCCAGGCGGCGAGGATTGTCCGTTTGTCATCAACGGAAAGTGCCGGTGCCCTCACCACATCGATCGGCCGCCGAAACTGCAGACCCTGGACCAGAACCGCTGGCCCCATCGCCATCACATTGCTGGCCACCTGCTGCAACATGTTGTCCATCATCGGTCACCCTCATCGCACGTGTGGATCTCTATCGCGCCGCGATCGAGACGCGGCTATTGCGTCGGTTGCCGGCGCCAGCAGATCGTGTTTTTCGGCAAAGGCTGCAAACAGGCCGCGCGCGGTTTCTGCTTCGATCTCGCCGCGCAACGCAGCACTGCAAGCCTTCAGCGCAACTGAGTGCGCGGTATCCCTCAGCGACGCCGGCCATTCGGAGAGATGCCGGTAGGCGTCCATCACGCCGCGGACCTGTGCCGGAAAACCGAGGCCGACAAGGATCGTTACAGGCTCTTTGAACATATCGGGTTTCATCGTTTTCCTCCTTCCAACCCGGGAACGCCAACGGGCGCCGCCACAGCGGCGCCCACCTCGATGGATTTTGATCACGCAGCCTTCTGCGCTTCGATCTGTGCCGGAGCAGCCGGCGATGCGAGAACAGGCTCGCTCTGGATGTCGATCTTCCGCGGCTTGAGCGCCTCGGGGATTTCGCGAACGAGTTCGATCGACAGCAGCCCGTTCTTCAGGTCCGCCCCATTCTCCCGGACATGGTCGGCGAGCTCGAACCGATGCTCGAACGGCCGGCCGGCGATGCCGCGATGCAGGTAGCCTTCCGCGGAAGCTTCCTGCTTCTTGCCGGTGACGGTCAGAAGGTTGGACTGGAAGGTGACTTCGAGATCGCCCTCGGCAAAGCCTGCCACCGCGATCGAAATCCGGTAGTGGTCATCGCCGGTCTTGACGATGTCATAGGGCGGCCAGTCACTGGTCGAACGGGCGCGCTGAGCGTTTTCGAGAAGATTGAAGACCCGGTCGAAGCCAACGCTCGAGCGGAACAGCGGTGCGTAGTCGTAAGATGTTGCCATAGCCATATCCTCCTTGAAGCAACATGGGTACGGGATCGCCGAAAGCGGCGCTCCCAGCAAGGCCAGCCCTGTTACCAGCGGCTGGCGGCAATCGATTTGGTTTTTGAGATTTCCGGATTCAAGGGCGCTCGCAGAAAAAATTTTGCCTTGTCCTTAGCTCTGCGTTAGCGGCTCAATCGAGCGCATAAACCGCGGCATTATTCTGGACTTCGCGCAAGCCTTTGTAGGAGGCCTGACGCAAATTGCCGTCGTCGTCCCGCCGCGGATCTCGATCTCGGCAATGAGCGTCGGGGGCGAAGACGTAGTTCTTGCCCTCAACGGCACGACGCGCGTCCGCGTCTCAGCAGATGGTTCGCAGCGCCCATCGGGCGCGCAGGGGATGGGCGACGCCTGCGCCGCCCATCCCCACAGAAAAAAGTTTCGATCTTCTGCACTGTGAGGTATTCATCACAAATCCAAAAGCGCCTGTTTAGCTTCGACGCGTCAATCCCCGGAGTTGCAAAACATCGGGTCGTTCCTCCGGTCCCTGTGCAAAGACCTCGCTGATCCCGTGCGATAGTGTCGTCTGATTCCATAGATCTTGAACAACGAAAACCAAGGAATGGCGCATGTTTGCAATCGTCGGGGCCGCCGGAAGAGTCGGCTATTCAACTTCATTGGCCTTGCGCAAGGCGGGCCAGCCTGTCAGGGCGATCCTTCGGGACGCGACAAAAGCAGCGCGGCTGCGTGAGATTGGGTGCGAGATTGCTCTCGCCGATCTGCAGGATGCGGGCTCCCTCGCCCAAGTGATCGACGATGTAGACGCCGTTCAACTCATCGTCCCGGTGTCGCCGACGGCGCCCGATCCAGCCGGAGATATGCGCCGATCGATCCAAGGTATTGCCAAGGCACTCGACCAGGCGCGCCCAAAGCGGGTGTTAGCCATTTCCGACTATGGCGCGCATGTCGCCGATGACATAGGGATGCCCAGCGTTTTCCGTGAGCTCGAGACGCGACTTACCCAGATCGATAGCCACTTGCTTGTCCTGAGATCGGCAGAACATGTGCACAATTGGAGTCGCGTTATTCCACGGGCGGTTGCCTCCGGCGACTTGATGACCTTTCAAGATCCGGTCGATATGACGCAACCAACGATATCGGCCCAGGATCTGGGCGTGATTGCTGCCGATCTCTTGCTGCGTCCCGACAGTGGAAATAACCTGGAGGTTATCCACGCTGAAGGACCACGCAGATATAGCGCCAGCGATGTTGCGACGGCGGTGAGCCAATTATCGGGCCGGCTGATTCACGCAAGGGCGGTACCTCGCTCGCAATGGAAGGAGGTATTCGAGCGGACCGTGCCAGCGACCCTAGCCGACCTCCTGATTAAAGCCAACGATGCCAAGAACATGGGTGGCTTGATCGACATCGAACCGAACGCCGGCGAGGTTCGCCGCGGCACCACGGAGCTGATCGACGCGTTGCGGCCGCTTTCTTCACCTGAGTAATGTCACCTCAGAAGTGCCGAAGGTCGGGCAAGCGACACCCAAGCCTCAAGCGGGGTCAGCCGGTGTGACCTGTTCATCGCCAGTTCATTCAGTAGGTATAAGCATCTATGCTAGAAGGCGAATGCACCCAAGGGGAATGTCATGGGACTTTTCGACGGTTTGGGCAGTATCGTCAGCGGCGTCTTGAACGACAGACCGGTCAACCTTCTGGTTGTCGCCGAAGACGTTTTCCAGAATGCCGGCGGACTCGATGGCATTCTCACGAAACTCAATCAAAGCGGGCGTGGCCATCAGGTGGCTTCCTGGATCGGCACGGGCGATAGTCTGCCAGTGACCGCGGATCAGATCCGCTTAGCGCTTTCGTCCGAACAGCTGCAGGCTCTCGCCACCAAGTTTGGCATCGTTATTACCAAAGTGCCCGAGCTTCTCGCCGAGCACCTTCCGACCGCCATCGATCAAGCAAGTCCGAACTACCGTCGTCCACGTCCTGACGCAGCGGCGGAAGTGAAGACTGCCACCGTCAACATCACATCGAGGCCATCCCATGTTGAAGAAACTGCTTCTGCCCGCCGCGGGCTCGCTCCTTGCAGCGTTCGTTCTGTCGTCGCCGGCGCACGCCTTGACCATGAAGGAATGCAGCACGAAATATCAGGCAGCGAAGGCCGACGGTTCTGCCGCCAACGTAAAGTGGAACGATTTCCGCGCCAAGTTCTGTGGAGCGGACGCTGCCGCTGACGATAAGGCCGACGAGGCGGATGTCGCTAAGACAACCGACAAAGAGCCGGCGAAGCCGACGACCATGGCGCCGAAAAGCGTCAAGTTCCCGAAAGCGGTCGACAAGAAATACTCTAGTCAGACGCCGGCCAAGGGCCGCCTTCACACCTGCGTCGACGCCTATCACGCCGCCAAGGATGCTGGATCGCTCGGAGATCTGAAGTGGATCCAGAAGGGCGGCGGCTATTGGAGCCTCTGCAACACGAGCATCAAGGCCGCTGGCTGATCGAAGCTGCCTTTAAGTTTCGGAAGACAAAGGCCGCTTCCGCGAGCGGCCTTTTTCTTTTCTCGTTCCTGCCGAAGTAAGAACGCCCTGGCAGGTGCGATCGGTTGGCTTTATGGTCCTGTCTGTCTCCACTGCTTCATAACTGACCAGCCTGGCTAACCGCGGCGCAGGGACGGAACTTTGAGCTTTCCGCGGAAAAGGCCTCGTTTTTCGATCGGTTCGAACACAGCGTCCGGACCTTCTGGGTCCAGAATTTCGTTATCTGCGAGCCATTCCGCAAGGTCCGAAATCTCCGGCGTGAGATATGGGAGCAACGTACGCGAGGCGGGCTGCGCGCCGGGCCCCGGCCTCGTTCTGACTTCTTCAATTGCGCCGATCAGCGATCCACTCCGCTCGACGATTGCCGAGAACTCTTCCACTCCGGTACCAAGGTGCTCGGCGAGCATGTCGTTTCTCAGGTGCAGCAGCCGTTGCGCAAGAGCATCCGAGCCCTGCGCCTCGAACGCCACGTCGCACTCATTGTCGAACCGCATGGACCGGTTATTGAAGTTCGACGAACCGACACGCATCGCCTGGTCGTCGACAATCATGAGCTTGGAATGGACGTAGACGGGAGCGCCCTGCGCCGTTACGGGATGGTAGATGCGAAATCGGTTGCGCCGGTCGTGCCGCCGCAATGATTCCCGCAACCTGGCACGGGCGGTGTCCATTGCGAGCGAACCAAGCCAGTTATCCGCCTCAACCGGATTGATCAGGACAATTTCAGGGCAATCTATTTCCGCGAGCCTGCGCGCCATGGCCTGAGCAACGATGCGGGACGCGAAGTATTGGCTTTCGGCATAAATGACGTCCCGCGCCGACATGATCATATCGACATAGAGCCTCTCAACCTCTGTCACGCGCTGGCGCCCTTCATATTCAGGACTGGTTCGCGAGATCGCGAGATCGACGGCCCCAAAGGCTATCGCCCCGTCGACCCGGGGAAATGCCTGATGCCACTCGGCAGGTTCCAGCTCTTTGCCGCCCGCGAGCTTCCACCGTTCCCGGCAAAGGTCGCCCAGAGCACGCGCGGCCGGGCCGATGCAGTAGCTGGACGCGTCGTGCCACGGGCCATAGAGAACTCCGTTCGGCCGCTTGCGCCGCTGATCGTTGTCGAGGTGCTCGCGCGTGTCCCAACGATCCGTGGTGACGTCTATGCCGCCGCAAAACGCGAGGCTGTCATCGACGACCAGAATCTTCTGATGGTGCGAGCTGCCTACCGGGTGGTTGCCGTCCAGCCTGACTGAAATACGCGGGTGCAGTTTCCAGCGCAGCAAGTATGGAACATTCGAAAACTTGGCCCAATTCGCCAGAAAAGCAGGATTCCAAAGGAGCAGTCGGATTTCCAGATCTGAATTTCGCCTCGCGAGCCAGAGTAGAAAATCACCGACTGCGCGAGGCCCCTCTTCGCTGACATCGGGGTGTCCGAGAGTGACACGAGCGTCGAAATCCCAGCCAACCAAGAAGATGGAACGCTTCGCGGCCTTCATTGCTGCACGCGCTGCGGCAAAATAGCAGTCCGCATCAATCAGTAAAGCAAACTCGTCGGCACGCTCGATCCGCCAGCAATTTTCGGGCGGGTTTAGCAGCGGCTGCGGCGCCATTCGTTCTCCAATACTCGAGTTAGGCTTCAAGCACGGACATAGAGAGGACACTTAACACGCGGATGCCATGACATGTCTCACAATTTCCCTCTCTCAAGCGTAACGAGGAGCCCGTGATCGTAGTTCCCGTTGATCAGGACGCTGGCGACTTCAACAACGGGCAACATCGGGGGAACGGTCTGTGTGCGATGCCCGTTCGAAATGATCCGGCCGGCCGCATGAATCGGACGCGTGTACGGTCGTGTCAGGACGCGTGTCCCGAAACCGCTTGGAACAAAGACGCTCGCTCGCGTGCTCTTGTGACCATCAGGCCATCAGGCCCGCGATCGAGCCAGATTTCGTGGACCAGTTCGTTTTTCCTCGCGAGGCCCTACTTCAAAAACCACCTCTCGAAAGAAAGGCGCGATGGCCGCAACGGGCGACGGCAGACTACCGTTCAATGGCATCGAGGCTGCGTATTGCCTGCGACTGGGATATGTCACGTGCGCTAATGAGGGGTGCCGATCAGTGGCTGGATGTCGTCGAAGTTGCCGTTGCTGGCGGCATCGTACGCATTCAGGCTCCTCCCGCCGCCGCGCGTCCCAAACTCCGTCAACTGCACCAATATCGCCCGAGCGCGCTGTACCGCTGTCCCTTCGTCCAGATACCCGCCGTCGGCAACGTGGACGGCGACCGCGTCGCCATCGTCGCCGACGAAGTCGATCCGCCCGCCAGTGTGTTGATGGGCCACTTTGGTGTCTGTCAGATGCATGACTCACCCCGCCTTCCGACCTTTGAGGTCCGCCTGGATGCTCTTTTTCAATGCGTCCAAGATATTGACGACGTTCGATGCGGGCGCTGTCGCTGTTTTACCCTTTGCGGTCTTCTTGGGTTTAAGCAGCTTCTTCTTTTCCTCGATCAGCTTCAGCAGGCTGGCCTGGATCGGGTCGCTGACCATATTCGTCGTCCAGCGGGCTGACTTCTGCTTG
Source organism: Rhizobium sp. NZLR1b (assembly GCF_019685155.1). NCBI lineage: Bacteria > Pseudomonadati > Pseudomonadota > Alphaproteobacteria > Hyphomicrobiales > Rhizobiaceae > Rhizobium > Rhizobium sp. NZLR1b. The sequence continues at coordinate 7,794 of NZ_JABDWC010000039.1, read as the reverse complement.
ATGAGTTTCTGGACAAGGGGAATGAGATCGGGATCGGCTTCGGCCTCGATGTCCTCGAAGTAACTCTCCTCCGGACGTACTTCGTCGCCGAACCGCAGCGACCACAGAACAATGCCTTCGTCGCGGGGCTCAAGGATGACGGCACGCTCGCGGCGGCCCATGACGAGCTTCGAAACACCGACGACCTTGTCGGCCTTCATCGCGTCCCTGATCACGGCAAAAGCCTCGTTCCCGACCGCGTCGTCAGGCATCAGATAATGAGGCTTCTCCAAGTAGACCCACTCTATGCTGTCGGCCGGGACAAACTTTTCGATGTCGATGGTTTTCACAGTGTCGAGCGCCACCCTGTCCAGATCGTCGTCGGTGAGGATCACGTAGTCGTTCTCGCCGCGTGCGTAGCCTTTGGCTTCGTTCTCGTCTTTCACAGGTTTGCCCGTGACAGAATCGACGTACTGCGAGACGACCCGGTTTCCTGTATCGCGATTGAGGGTGTGGAAGCGAACCTTCTCGCTCTCGCTGGTCGCTGGGGTCATCGCAACGGGGCACGTGACCAACGAGAGTTTCAGGTAGCCTTTCCAATAATAACGCGGTGCCATGGGTCAATCTCCTCAGCTAGCCTTGCGACGCGGGGTGGTTCCAGCAGAAGCGGTCTTCGAAGCTGGTCCGCGTGTGGCGCGCTGCCGGCCAGTGCCCTGATTGGCGTTGGCGGCAGTGCGCTTCGGCTTGTCCGCTGTGGCCTTCATCATCCCTGCGCTTTCGCGCAGGGCGGCGAGAAGATCGTTCGGCTTCGACACTTCGACCTTCTTCGGCTTCGGCAACGCCTTGCCCTCGATCTTCGCCTTGACCAGGTCGGCAAGAGCGGCTTCATAGCGATCATCGAAGGTCGCAGGGTCGAAGGTTCCCTTCTTGGTGCCGATGATGTGCTTGGCTAGATCGAGCATCTCCCCCTCGATCTTGAGCTTGGGGATTTCCTCAAAGGCCTTCTTCGAATCCCGTACCTCGTAGTCATAGTTCATGGTCGTCGCGATAAGGCCTTTGCCATGCGGCCGTATGAGCACGGCCCGCATTCGCCGGAAGAGAACCGTGCGCGCTATGGCGACGACATTCGACTTCTTCATGCCGTCGCGCAGAGCTGCGAAGGCGTCGCTACCCACCTTGTCAGGGGTCAGGTAGTAGGGCTTGTCGAAATAGACGTCGTCCACATTTGAGCAGGGAATGAAGGCATCAATCTCGAGGGTCTTGTTGCTTTCAGGGATCGTCGCGGCAACTTCCTCTGGATCGATGATAATGTACTGGCCAGTTTCGACCTCGAAGCCTTTTGTCTGTTGCTCCTTCGGAACCGGGTCCTTTGTCTCGCTGTCGATGAAGATGCGGTTCACCCTGTTCCCGGATGCCTTATTGATCGTGTTGAATGTAATGCGCTCTGACGTGCTTGCCGCCGTATAAAGCGCTACTCCGAAGGAGACCTCACCGAATTTTACGAAGCCCTTCCACTGCGCGCGATGCCCTGTTGCCATGACGTTTCTCCGAATCACCTTGTCGCGACTCAAAGACGTCTCAGGATGATTCGTTCCGACTCGAAACGAATCATTTTTCAATAACTTACAGAATTGCGTTCACAGATTGATTCCGGGTTGAAAGCATATCAGAAGTTACGCCATGCGCTTTGCGCGGAGCGTCCAACCGAGCGGCGAGGAATGAACGGCAACACCGTCGTCCTCTTCTTCCATCCGAAGCTGGTCACGATCCAATCCGGCGGCACGATCCCTGGCAGTTCTTCGGTGCAGAGAAACTCGGTCAAGGCGTCGCCAGTAACGAGACTACCGCGTGATTCCCGCCCGCAATGCTTCAGTGTCCATAGGTTACCGCTCGTCATCCTGATCCCGCTCGTCCGATAATGCATAGCGGGTTTAGTGTCGCTTCAGCGCAGCATGACGGACATTGTTGTTTCCGAGGAACCACTGGAATCGTAGCGAGTTTCTTTTTGCGAACCTTCATCAAGGAGAAACCCAATGGCAAAGACACAGACTTCCCGAGGCCGCGTACAAGATCGCGCCCGCGTAGCGGGCGGCCAGGATCACGAGGTGAAATACGAAGCGGAGAAGGAAGGCGTCTCCAAGGATACCGTCAGAAAGGCGGTCAAGAGCGCCGGAAACTCCCGAAAGAAAGTCGAAGCCGAAATCGGCCGACGCTGATCCGTGTGCTGACGCTCTCAGGGTCTCTCGACCCGGCGACCTCTTGCCTCGCCACGTCGAGGCAGGAGCCTTTATGAGGTCTTCGATGACAAGGGGCGCTCCAAACGACTATCGCATCATGTCGAAAGCTGTCCGGGAATGGTATCGGTACTATGAGGTCGAATGGGACGATCAGGCGTCCTCGTTTCTCTGCGATGCGGCGATCGAGCTATACGACCGCGGCTGCCGATCGGTAGAGGAGATGGCGACGATCTTGATCGGGACCTATGTGGGGCTGGCCGCCACTCGAATCAACGCGCCATCTTCCGACTCTTTGCACTGATTCCTATGATCCGTGGCAACCGGATGGCCCGATATTCACGAGCGCCCTCGGTCCCACTGCCTGGTGACGGCCGAAACCCAAAATGGCGGGCGGCCTCAACAAGCCCGTAGAAATCCGGCCCAGAGCGTGCGCTATCGGGTAGTTGAGCCGACAGAAGGTACCTCGATCTCAATAAGAAGCCCATCATTCGTCCAGGTTTTCTCGACACGCCCTTTCAGCTGTTTTTCAACCATCGCGCCGACAATCACCGTGCCAAAACCTTTTTTGGTAGAGGTCGGCGCCGTAGCAACACCCGCCTCCTGCCAGCGAAGCTTGAAGCCGGCGCCGGACGGTCCGTGCATCCAGCTGATTGAGAGCCTGCCTTGTGGCGCGGCAAGCGCACCGTGGCGAGCCGCATTGACGGCGAGCTCGTGGAGAACGAGCGCGACCGGTTGGACAACCGGCGCCGGCAACCTGACATCAGGTCCGCTAAAGACGGCACGGGTTGCCGAAAATGGCGTGACCTGCAACCGCACGAGTTCCTCGACCGAAATACTCGCCCATCGTCGTTCAGCCAACAAATTATGGGCACGGGCAAGCGCCTGCACGCGGTGCTGGATAGCTGCTGCATAAAGGGCTGGATCATCGGCGTTGCTGAGGCGAACGATACTGTCAACAATGGCGAGGACATTCTTCGACCGGTGATCGACCTCCATGAGCAGGCGATGCTCGGAAGCTTCCAGCGCCTCAATCCGCCGGTACTCCGTCATGTCGATTTGCGACCCAAAGAAATACAGGATTCTTCCATCATCGCCATGGATAGGGCTCAGGTGCACGCGATTCCAGAACGGCTCCCCGCTTTTCTTATAGTTCAAGATTTCGACGCTGGCCTCGCGCTCGTCGGCGATGCCCGCTCGAATTTCGGCGACAGCGATCGGAGATGTCGCCGGACCCTGAAGGAAACGGCAATTGCGGCCCAACACCTCTTCCGCGGAGTAACCTGTCAGTTCGAGGAATGATTTGTTTGCCAGCACGATCGGCAGATCCGGCCTACGTGCGTCGGTGACAACCATCGGCATCCTTGTTCGTTCAAACGCGATGGCTGCCAGGTCTTTTCGATCAACCAAGGCTGCTTTTGACGATGCCGAAGGCAAATCTCCGTGCAGTTTTCTTGTTAAATGGCTGGCCATGCTTCCACGCTTTATCAGACGTCGACAAATAACGTCACGCGTGTTCCTTTGTTTCCCACGCTGATCATCTTTTCAGCTCAGATCGATGGCTTCCTTACGCGAACATCACGGCTTCGATGGTAATGCGGCGATGTCGGGTATAGTGTTGAGAAAGATCATCCGCTCATGACCTGATGGATCAGGCGAAACATGTCATGAACCCTTTTTCCAATTCCAGTCGCGCCAGGGAACGCTTCCTCGAAGCCATCCTCCAGAGTGCCATCGAATATGCGATCATCTCCGTGGATCTCGATCACAGGGTGACCACATGGAATGAGGGAGCGCGCAGGATCCTTGGATGGGACGAGGCTGAAATCATTGGCCAGCCGGTCGGCGTAATTTTCACACAGGCAGACCGCGAGACTGGGGTTCCCCAGCGGGAAATGACCGCTGCTTTGATCGATGGCCACGGAGACGATGAACGCTGGCACGTTCGAAAGGACGGCTCGTTATTCTGGGCATCAGGCCAGCTCATGACGCTGAGGTCGGATGACGGCGAACTCGAAGGATTCGTAAAGATCCTCAGGGATCGAACGGAGCAGCGTGAAAATGAGCAGCGACAGCACGTCCTCATGCACGAGCTCTCGCACCGCATCAAGAATACGCTGGCCGTCGTTCAGGCAATTATCAGCCAGTCATTCAGAAGTGCCGGCAGCATGAAGGATGCGGAGCAGTCGATATCGGCGCGCGTCAACGCCTATGCCCACGCGCATGACATTTTGCTGCAGAAGAACTGGCTGTCAGCGACCATGGACACGATCGTCGAGGCGACCGCAGTCAATCTCGGACTTGGGTCGGACCGTCTCAAAGCAAGTGGTCCCACAGTCACGCTGAACCCCCAGGCGGTGTTAGCGTTCTCTCTCGTGCTGCACGAGCTTGTCACGAACGCGACGAAGTACGGGGCCCTGTCGGTTGATACCGGAGTGATCGAAATCGAGTGGTCTCTGCGTCAGGAAGCGGGCGCCGACCACCTCACCCTCCGTTGGCGAGAGCGCGGCGGTCCGACGGTGGAAGCGCCGAAAAGGAGGGGCTTCGGCTCCCGGCTCATCAATTCCAGCCTGTCTGCGTTCGGAAAAGTCTCTGTTGATTATGCCCCGACAGGCCTGATCCTCAGCCTCGACGCGTCGCTCCAGAGCCTGCAAGATCAAAATTGCTCCGACTCTCCAATGTAGGTGCGGCGCTACCCTTGCAAATATCTGCTCCGCGCACGCGAGAACGATGACGCCGACCATCGAAGCCTCCGATGGCCGGTCATGGCGCCTGATATCGCTCCTAGCCTTGAGGAAATCCAGTCTCTTGAAGAAGCTCTTCACCGCCAAGAGATAAGCGGTTGCAGGGAGGCGGTCGAGATTTTGCTCGCGGAAGGTTTCGTTGAGTTTGGAGCTTCTGGCAGCGTATACGACCGAACAACGATCATCGATCTTCTTGTGCAAGAGGGCGGTCACCGATGAAGGCGATCTCCGATCAGTTGCACCACACAGACGTCAAGGCAAGCTACGGCCTGATCGTGCCTTGATGGAAAAACATTTGCCACTTGAGCCCGTCGTGTTTCCAGACGGAGCTTCGCAGCACACGCCGCTTTGAACCATTTGGATAAGAGCGCTCTGTCTCGTAGGTCAGAAGCACAGCGTCATTCGAGATAGGCTTCACGCTGGTCAATGCTGGCACCTCATAGGTATACCAACTGAATTTACCAACGGTGCAGCTCCATGCAACCATCGGGCCTGCGTTTCTTCGGTGCCGCTTGCTCCATAATGCGGGAAAAATTCGAGTGCGGCGGCCGGCAGTTTGTGCGAGTCCTGCTAGTCTGGCCCGACGTCGTAAAAGCTGAACGTTCGTGTACGGCCTCCGAGAGCATCTCTAAGGCTTCCTGGGATCGCGGCGCGGGGATTCGCATCTCGGCCGATAATACGCGCAGTGTGCTGCTCCATTTATTCCCGTCGCTGGAAGCCAATCGATCACCTCAAGCGTTCAGTGGAAGGTAGGCCCGCTCGCGACGCGATGCGTTCTTGCGCGGCGTTCTTGGCTGCCATGGACAGCGCATCCACTATTCTTTCGGGGTTCGTCCGCATGGTGGCGACAGGTCGCCCCTCCGGGTTCTCGATGAGGCCAGGATTCACGGTGAAATAAGCCACCCCAAGTCCGAACTCGGAAAAGAGCGCGCGGGCAATGGACGGCCCGGTGAGTCCATCCCCAAGCCGGACGTCGATGATGGCGATGTCTGCTTCGGCGCCGAGCTCCAGAGCCTCTGACATAGTCCCCGCGATGCCAGTGATTTCGAATCCGGCGTCGATCGCGACGTCCTCGATCGCCAGAGCGATTCCCAATTCGTCTTCGACGATGAGCAGGCGCATGATTCGTCTCCGGGGCTCCAAAAATCGGCGGGGCGCTCTTTGGCGTCGCCAATCGAAAACACTCCCCCCCACAAGCGGTTCCACGTGTAAGACTTGAGTCGGAGCTATCCCCCAACCAAGGTCCGAGATCCGGGATTCCACTGACAACATCATCCTCACACGCGGGAGAAGGCCGTCCGAGAGCCGGCTACACGCCTTGAATTCCAGTACCGCAGCCCCCTTCTCCATCGAAGACCGCGCCGGAGCGTAGACGATCTTCGGCGGCACCCACTCGACGAGCAGCGGAGGCCTTCCCTCGCCGCCCGCCTCGAGGACGCGCCAGCGTCTGGGCGCAGGGCGCCGTCGTTTCAGTCGATCGTCCAGTCGACCTCGTCGCGGCCGCAGAAACATCCCTGGGCACTATGAGGGTGGATTGGATTCTCCGTTCCCGTTTGCAGGCGGCGCACCATGAGGCATGTTCATTTATAAGAATTCTGATATCTTCCGCGCTCGAACGGGAGTGAGCGTTATGTTTACCGCGAGTTTGATTCCGGAAGCCTATTACTGGGCGCGTTCAGCAAAGCACTTCGACGGGAAGCTCACCGTTGTGAAAGTCTCGACTGTCTTCGGAGAAGATCCCAACTATTGGACCCTTGCACTGCTGGGCACCGACCAGCACGCAATGCCATGCGATTTCGAAATCATCGGACCATTGGCACTCCCGGAGGAGAACTCCTTGCGGCAAGCCGCCCAGTAGTATTTTCGAACGCAACCGAACCGGTTCTTTAAAAGGCTTATCCCGTTCGTACAGGAGCGGAAGATTGGGCTGGGCGGGATCTCGGGGCCGGCGCGGACGACTGCGAACTGAAAATTGATGGCCGCCCAACGTACAGGAGACTCTTTGCTTAGGGTTTAGCAAGTGATCGCTGAGCGGCCGAGCTAACAATAGCAAACTGTTAATACAAATTGTAGTTATAATCTTCGCGTTATGCTTTTCTACCTTGCTTTGAATTTAGTAGAACCTAATAAAAATGCGGAAACAATGACATGTAAATATAATATTAATTGCAAATGGTGGAGAAAGGAGCATTATTTTTCGAATGCGCGAAGACGCGCTGTATTAAACACCCCTCCATCTTGATCCCGCCTTGGCGGGTTTTTCTTTACTACTATTCGAGCCAATGATGACCGCCCTTGCTCGCTCTAGGCCGCGCAATGCATGAATCAAATGCTTGCGTTGGAACTTTTCTTTATTTTCCGGGTTGCGATTACATGGATGTGCTTGCTACGTCGCACGTCCGTGTTTGTCCAACTAGAGCCCCGCGCGAATGCGGGGCTTTTTTCGACGGCGGACCAGCTTGGCTGCGGCTGCTATCTACGCTTCTCGAAAAAATTGATCCCCCGAAGTTGGGTGTCCAACTTTCGGGGGTCAGTTCAGCACGCGGGGCTTTTTTTGTTCGCGGTCGCCTCCGCTCCGGGAACCCCCAGGTCGTTATGGGTTTTGACGATGGGCCGCGCGGCTATCTCCGCAAGTAGCTTTTCGTTCCGGCGTCGGTCATGCAGTACCTTCCTCCGCGCGGACCCGTGCAATACGCGCCGGACCGGCAGGGGTTCTGTCGCAAATTTTTAGCAAGGTCGCAGAACCAGCTGACGCTGGACACACCTACGCAGCGAGTGAAGCGAATTGCTGAAATGGCGATTGGCCACTGGGTGAAAATTGGCCCTTGCGGATCATG
>NZ_JABDWC010000038.1:0-40439 GCF_019685155.1 Rhizobium sp. NZLR1b | reverse complement strand
TCGGCGCCCCAGCGGGCCGCCCAGACCATTTTCTCGACCTCTTCCGTCATGGACGAGGTGACAGCAGAATTGCCAATATTGGCGTTGATCTTCACCAGGAAATTCCGGCCGATGATCATCGGCTCGGCTTCGGGATGGTTGATATTGGCGGGGATGATCGCCCGACCCGCCGCCACTTCCTGCCGGACGAATTCCGCCGTCACGTGGTCCGGAATATGGGCGCCGAAACTTTCGCCGTCGCAGATCATGGCGTCCGCCTGCGCCTTGCGGCCGAGGTTCTCGCGGATGGCTATGAATTCCATCTCGGGCGTGATGATGCCGGCGCGCGCATAAGAGAGCTGGGTGACGGCACTGCCATCCTTTGCGCGCAGCGGCTGGCGTAGCGCGGGGAATTCGGGCGTCAGCCTTTCGCCGCTGGCAAAGCCGTTGTCTTCGGGACGGACATGGCGGCCCTTATAGGCCTCGACGTCGCCGCGGGCGAGAACCCAGTCACGCCGCAGTGACGGCAGCCCCTGTTCGATACGGATCTCGGCGCCCTCGATCGTATAGGGTCCGGACGAGTCGTAGACGACAACGGGCGGCTCGCCCGATGTCGGATGCAGGCTGATTTCGCGCATCGGCACGCAAATGTCGGGATGGATGTCCCCCCGAATGTAGATCTTGCTGGATGCCGGCAAGGGGCCGGTGGTGACGGTTGGGGTGATATTCTTTGCGGCGATGTTCATGGTTTGAGGCTCCAAGTTTGAGTTTGGAGACCCAGTCCTCAGCCGGAATGATGGAAAGACGCCGGCACGGATTCCACGCGTGAATCCGAAACCTCTCGAGCGCTTGCACCGTCCCTACGCCAGTATGAACTGGATCAGGTTCAACGGGTCACTGCGCGCGATAGCAGTATCTCAGCCCCTTGCCGGGACCCCCCTGGTGAATGCCAAAAAGGGTAGAGGCTTGCCGAGTAGACTGTCAAGCCACAATCTGCCATGGCTTGGGATCCGGGTCACACTTAGGCTATCGTGCCTGGTCGCCGCGATCAAACGAATGGAATACCGGCAGCAAGATTTTACTTTGCTACCATCTTTCGATGCCGTGCTGGTTCACACCTGTTGAAGCCTATGTACCCGAGCCGTCCTTTGCTGGCGTCGAATTCATGTCGTCCATGATATCCTCGGTCGGTCGCCGATCTGATTTGCAAGCGTTCGACTGAGACGGCGCTTCCATCCGGCATATGGAAACCTGATAGATGTTAATTTCAAAGGAGGCACGCAAAGCTGCTCGTCTTCAGTCCAAGCCCTGTACTTGATTACGGCGATCAATGTCGATTGCAGCAAGACGTCGTTCTACTAGCGGGCGCCAATGATGATCGCAGGGGGAAAGGTTGACCGCCGGAGGCAAGGGTCGTCCACTCCTTCACCACGTTAGACCTGTACTCCATCGCACAAACTGCTAGAAAGAGCGCCCGCGAAATCGGAGAAATCCACCGCTGCCGGACGCGGTCGGCAGCGGTGGAACGAGAAACCTTTTGTTTTCCGGCCGCCAGAAGGAAGCTTAAAGACATGAACATGGCCTCGAAGATTGCGAAATCCCCTGCTGTCCCATCCATCGGCGCCCTGCTTGCAGAGGCTCGCCAGGCTCGCGGCTATTCTTTGGACGACCTCGCAGAAACCACCGGTCTGACCGTGGCCGAGGTGACAGCTCTTGAGAACGACGCGGATTTTGACGCCTCAAGGATACGAAGGACCGCGGCCGCTCTAGGAGTTTTAGGCAAAATCTGAAGCACGCGTCGCGCTGAACTCGTACGCAGCTGACCTAAGGAGGGCGCCTGCCGCAGCTCACCGGGTACAGGACACGCTTAGTGGGAAGCCCTTCAACGCTCCTAAGGTTTATAGGGCCATCCAGGCTTCAGACTCAGTCGGGCTGGACGCTTCCGCCTAGTTGGCTGGCCCGAATGAATTGGCTAGCGCCTGAAGTCATTCGTCGCGCCCTTGCTGTGTAGAGACAGCTTGCCGACTGCGATTGGTGGAAACCAGGCACGCGATCATCGTGGCACGGTGATCAATCAGCGATCTCACCGATTTTATTCTTCCAGCAATCGCAACACTGGCGGCGCGCCATATGCGCGGAATTATCAAAAGGCATTTCTGAGGGGAAGCAGCGAACATATATTGCGGCGGCCAATCCTATTCGTAAACGCTGTTCCGGTCCCATGTTGTCCTTGCCGCACTAATCTGTGATGGGATTGGCGGCACTGGTCAACAACGAGCTGTACAGGGACCTGTTTACACGCCCACGAGCCTTGCCAGTGGCGCCGGCATTGCATGGGAACCAGCGTGAACGCCAAGGCTCAGCAAAAGATGATCGTCATCCGCGCAATTCTCACGGTGATCTGCTTCGCAGGCTGTTTCGTTGTTCCTCTTCTCTTCCTTCTGGGTGCCCTCTTCGCCTCGACGATTTACAACATCGTGGATCCGAAGCCGGACCCCCCGGTCGACGCCTGGTAGGCTCGGCGTTGGACGGCGACATCGGAAGATCCGGATCGGAAGAGCTACTTCCTGCCGTTCTGTGAATCGCCGGCCGAAGAAGCGTTTCTCGAAGCGAGGATCGCGGATTACAAGTTGCTGCCGCGCAGTGGCGTGCTGTTCGGCTCGGTCTCTTATTGAACCTGCAGGTCGAGCACAAGCCGTATCGGTTAGACTTTCTTGCGAACGAATGGCTGCTGATCGACAATCGATTTCGTTGTATCGACGCCACTTCTTGCTGTCCAGGATCACCGGAATCATCTTGGTTGGCCGGAATGCAGCAAAAGCAGCATGCGCACTATCGAAGTGCCGCCTTCGAGCGAGTGGCGGGTTACGCATTGGCTCGGGATGTTGCTCCCCGTAAGACCTCGGAGACCAGCGCGAGCTCATCGTCATTGCTGTAGTAGTGAGGCGAAAAACGGATGGCGTCGTTCCTGACGCTGCATTTCACGTCGGCAGCATCCAAGTCTGCAAACAGTACGCTGGTGGCCACCTTTGGATTCTTCAGCAGGATGATGCCCGACTGGGATTCTTCCGGCCAATCACTCATGATTTCGTACCCTGCGGATTTAGCCTGCCTCCGAATCCGCGCTCCGAGTTCCATAACATAGCTCTCGATCTTCTCCATGCCGATGGAATCGATCTCTTCAAGTCTCTTGGCCAATCCGAAGATGCCTGCGCCGTTCTCGGTGCCTGGTTCGAACCGCTTGGCGTCTGGAAGAAAATCGAGAACACGATGAAAGGAGAAGGCGTCGTTCACACTCAACCAACCGACAATGCGCGGCTTGATGCGTTCGAAAGCCCTCTCGGAGAACGCGGCGAAGCCTATTCCGACTGGTCCGAGCATCCATTTATGGGCGCTCACAACGAGGACATCTACGCCTTCGCCCTCCATGTCCACGCTCAGCACCCCGACCGACTGCGTGCCGTCGACGACCAACAATGCGTCGTGATCGGCGCAGATTTGCGAGAATCCGGCGAGATCGACCCGGAAACCGCTGTAGAACTGAACGTGGCTCACTGCGACCAGTTTCGTCCTCTTGTCGACCAGGAAACGAAGATCATCTGGAGCAAGCGCTCCGTTGCGCGCCTTCATCGTGCGGATTTCCACACCTTGCTGGGAAAGCGTCTCCCAGATGAGAAAGTTTGAGGGAAATTCGAGCTCAGGAACCACCAGGTTGTCACCAGGCTTCCAGTCGATTCCCAAGGCGACGAGCGACAGGCCATGCGAGGTGTTCTGGATGTAGGCAATCCGTTCCGCAGTCGAGCCAACAAGTTTGGCGGCAAGGCTGCGTCCTTTGTCGCATGTCGGCGCGCTTGCCACCATGATCCCGGACGTGTCCGTGGCATGGAGTGTCGCCTGCCGGGCGATCGCATCCCGCACGCCGATCGATATAGGGGAAACAGCGGCGTTGTTCCAATAGATGCATTCTTTGACAATCGGGTATTGGCTGCGGATGAATGCGAGTTCGGCCGCGTTCAGATAGGTCTGGTGCCTCGTTGAAGCGTGTGCGTTCATACATGATCTCGGTGAAAAAATGGCGTAGTTTCCGTCTGCTCCCGTCGCTCGGTGAATTTGGTCACGGCAAACAAGCCAAAGCGAGGGTGAAAGCGAGCGGATGGCGCTCATCCGCTCGTAAGGGGCTTATTCGGCAATCTGATCGACAGAGGTGATGATACGGGATTTTTTGACCGCCGCGAGCGACATGCCATACTTGTCGAGGACGGTCTTGTACTTGCCGTTGGCGATGAGTTCCTGAAAAATTGCCTGCATCATTTCAGCTGAGGCCTTGTCGCCTTTCTGGACGGCGACGCCTAAAGGTAGGACATCGTAGACTCCCGGAGCAACGACGAGCTTTCCATTGCTGGTCTGCTCGTAATATCCAGCCGCGGTGGAGTCGTCGAAACGAGCGTCGGCCCGACCTGTCAGCACCGCCTGGATCGTGTCTTTCTGCTCGGGATAGATGACCTTGTCGATCTTGGGCAGGTTGGATTTCGCGCAGTCCTCGCTCAGCTTGTCCGTGGTGAAATCGGCCGCCGATCCGGTCTGGACAGCCACCCGCTTGCCGCACAGGCTCTTCGCATCCGAGATGGAGTCTTTTTTGTCAGGGAGAACCATCGCCACGGTTCCTGACTGGAGGAACGTGACGAAGTCGACCTGCTTCAAGCGATCTTCCTTCACCGTAAACGTCGCCCACGCTACCTTGACCCTTCCGGCCGAGAGCGAAGGAATTTGAGAAGCGAAAGGTATGCGCTGAAGGTCGAGTTTAGCCGTGATGAGCTTCGCCGCCTCGTGCGCCAAATCCACGTCCAGGCCAGCCGGCTGGCCGTTTGCATCGACGAACTCAAATGGTGCGTAATCGAGCCCATTTGCGATTGTGAGCGTACCGGACGACTTGACGGATTCCGTGACCGGAACCTCCGCTCCGATGGCGTTCTGCGCAAGCGTGAGGGCGACGAAAATACCCAGATGCGTGGCTTTCATGATGATCCCCTTTTTTGGACGTTGGCGTTTAGCACGGGTAAGGAAGCACATCCTGGACAGTGAATCGAATTGAAAAGATGCATTGACAATATGAGCTGCGTTCATGATCTTCTGCGGACCGCCGATATCTTTTGACGGCGAGCAAAAGCACCCGAGGGTCCCGATATGGCCGAGTTCTCTTTGAACCAAATCGATCTCAATCTCCTAAGGACCTTCGACGTCCTCATGCGGGAGCGGAGTGTGACCAGGGCTGCAGACAGACTGGGGCGCACCCAGTCAGCCATAAGCCATTCACTGGGCAGGCTTCGCGACGTTTTTAAAGACGACCTCTTCACCCGAGAAGCGGGGATCATGGAGCCGACCGCCCGGGCGAAAGAATTGGCGGAGGTCATTTCCCAGGCCCTGCACGAAATTCGGGTGGCGGTGGACCGACACCTCAATTTCGATCCGACGACCACCTCTAGAAATTTTCGGATTGGCCTTTCGGACTATACGGCCGTCACCTACTTGCCCGAACTGATCGAGAATTTCTCGATGCTCGCGCCCAATGCTTCGTTGAATGTGGTCCACGCCAGGGAACCCGACGCACTCGGATCGTTGAAGAACCGCGAAGTGGAATGCGCGGTGCTTGGCAACCCCAAGCTCGATGCCGAGCACTTCGAGGTCGTGGAGCTTTCGAGGGATCGGATGGTTTGTGCTGGATGGACTGGAAATCCGGCGATGGCCGACATGTCGCTGGATCGTTACCTCGCGTCGCCGCACCTTCAGATATCCGCGGACGGCATCGCAGCCGGCGTCGCGGACATAACCTTGCAGAAGCTCGGCCTTCATCGAAAAGTGGTTGCAACGATACCGCACTATCTCGTTGCTCCATGGGTCATTAAAGGCACGGAGCTGATTTCGGCGTTCGGTGACGGCGTGTTGCTGGCACTCTCTGAAGAAAGCGAGACAGCGATCGTTCCTCCGCCGCTCGAACTTCCCGATGTCACTATTTCGTTAATCTTCGATAGATCGAATGAACTAGACCCCGGGCATGTATGGTTCCGGAACCTGATCAAAGACGTGTCTGACAGGCAGAGGACGCTCAAACAAGGCGTCTATGAACGACTGGAGCTTTGAACGCGCCTGCGGCCTGAAAAGCCGCGTTTGCGACAAACCGCCGAAGGGGGCATGCAGGCATTTGTCAGTCTAGCTCGAACAGGGCTTCGACCTCGACTGCGGCCTGCAATGGCAGGGAAGAAACCCCGACGGTGCTCCGCGCGTGCCGCCCTTGCTCGCCGAAAATCTCAACGATGACGTCCGAGGCACCGTTCATGACGCGAGCGTGCTCGGAAAACGCAGACGTCGCAGCGATGAACCCACCCAGTCGAACGACCCTCTTGATCTTGTCCAGGCTTCCAAGGCTGGCTCTAGCTTGAGCTATGACATTGATCGCGGCGGCCCGAGCAGCTCGTATTCCGTCTTCGACAGAGACGTTTTCCCCGAGCGATCCCAACGCCACGAGTGTGCCGCCGGGAGACACGCAAAGCTGCCCTGAAATGAACAGGAGGTTCCCGACTTGATGAGTCGCGACGTAGTTCGCGACCGATTCGGGCGGTTTCGGGAGATCGATGGCCAGTTCTATGATGCGCTGCTCGAAAGAAGAGTTCATTGGCAAGTCCTGTCCTTCAGCTTCTGTGGCTGTGGATAGATGAATTTCGGAGGGCGGTCCGGGAGTTTTTCCGCGCGTCAGAGGACGCGCGCCAAAAACTCACGTGTTCGGGGAGACTGCGGGTTGGCAATCATCTCTCGCGGGTTGCCGGATTCGACGACAAGCCCGCCGTCCATGAAAATAAGCTGATCGGCAACCTCGCGGGCGAACCCGATTTCATGCGTCACGACTACCATGGTTATTCCCTCGCGCGCCAGACTCTTCATCACCTCGAGCACTTCGCCCACGAGCTCTGGATCGAGTGCGGATGTCGGCTCGTCAAAAAGCAAGACCTTTGGGTTCATCGCGAGCGCCCGTGCGATAGCCACGCGCTGTTGCTGGCCGCCCGACAACTGCCTCGGGTAAGCGTCCCTCTTTTCGGCAAGGCCCACCCGTTTGAGAAGTTCAATCGCCTTTGCCGTCGCCTGCGCAACCGGCTCCCGCTTCACGCGTAAAGGAGCCTCCATAAGATTTTCGATCACGGTCATGTGAGGAAACAAGTTGAACTGCTGGAAAACCATTCCGATCTCGGCCCTGCGCTGGCATATCGCGCTCGGCGGCAGTTCGTAGAGTTTGTTGCCTTCTAGGCGATAGCCAACGAAGTCTCCGTCGACGAGCATCAACCCGCCATTGATTTCCTCGAGGTGATTGATGCAGCGCAGGAATGTGCTCTTTCCCGATCCTGAAGGGCCGATGATGCAAGCGACCGAGCCGGACGGCACCGTGAGGTCCACGCCTTTGAGCACCTCGAGATGGCCGTAGGATTTGCGGATGCCTTTGGCATGTACCATCGTCGTAGATGCGATCCCGAAGCGCTCGTGATGTGTGCCGGGTGCAGTCATGCCAGCGCCTCCTTCCGACCGATCTTGGCCAGGTTCCCGAGTATTGCCCTCGTGATTCCGGGATTGATGCGATGCTCGTCGCGGCTGAAATGTTTTTCCAGGTAGAACT
This sequence comes from Rhizobium sp. NZLR1b, assembly GCF_019685155.1. Classification (NCBI taxonomy): domain Bacteria; kingdom Pseudomonadati; phylum Pseudomonadota; class Alphaproteobacteria; order Hyphomicrobiales; family Rhizobiaceae; genus Rhizobium; species Rhizobium sp. NZLR1b. Next base: position 32,800 of record NZ_JABDWC010000038.1, on the reverse strand, counting down.
GACCGCCAGACATGATCGAGACTACGGCGAGGTACCAGAAAGACACAACAAGGAGCAGAGGGATGGTCTCGAACGTCCGGGCATAGATGGACTGGGCCGAGTACAGCAGATCGCCCACAGCGATGATACTGACCAGAGAGGTCGTCTTGAGAAGGTTGATCGTCTCGTTTCCGGTCGGCGGAATGATTATTCTCATCGCTTGGGGAAGGACAATCCTCCTCAGCGCCAGGCTAGGATTCATCCCAAGACATGCCGACGCCTCGTACTGGCCCTTGTTGACCGACTTCAATCCGCTCCTGACGATTTCGGCCATATATCCCGCTTCATGAAGCGAGAGTGCGACGATGGCCGAGACCAGTGGGGTCATGATGTCATTTGTAGACACCGAATACACTGTGCCGACCCCCGGCAGCCAAAGCGTGATATCTTTGACGACGATCGACAGATTGTACCAGATGATCAACTGGACGAGAGCTGGAGTGCCTCGGAAGAACCAGACGAAGGCCGCAGCGGGCACAGAAAGCAGCTTGCTCGGAGACAGCATCATCAATGCGGCGATGGTTCCCCCGAGAGTGGCTAGGGCCATCACGACCGCTGTGATTAGAACGGTTTGCCAAAGACCATCGAGTATGAGTGGGTTGAACAGATATTGCGCGACGATGGGCCACTGAAACTCGGGATTGGAAATTGCTGACCTGATCATGCCGGCGACCGACACTAAGACCAAGGCGACGGCCACCCACCTCCAAGGGTGTCGCAGTGGAACGATGGTCAGTTGTTCCGGGTCGATCTTGTCGGCCGATCTCCTTGTGGATTGACTACCAGTCATACTCGCCTCCGCTTGACTAGATGGGCACATTCAGTTCCCGATATCTGGGTTGTCCCCCGATTAGCGCGGTCACCCACGTCTCGAAAATTTTGATCTCGCCTCCCTTCGTTGTGAGGCCCGACGGTGCATTCAATCAAATTAATAATTCGCATCGTTAAAATGCACGCGGTGCATGAGGATTAGAAACGTGGCGGAACCACCCGCAGGCCAATCCTCAAAGGCAAGGGGCTCGCCCTTAAAACGGGCGAAAAGCTGCGACGCCGCGTCTTGCGGGTTCGTTACGATTTGGGGATTCCGTCTGGGCATCATGTCCTCGCTCAAAATACGAGGACAAATTGCCAGATCGGTGCTCACGAAAATCGATCTAAATCCGACGCGACTTTTGTCCGCGACTTAGTGAAATCGCTGTCCCGAACTTTGTGCAACCCGCAATCCTTGCGAAGCGGCTGATAGCCAGTGACGCCCTGGGGCGAAGAGCAGACCCTTGCGCGATTGACATGCCTTACCCGTTCCGCAATCAACACTTCCCCGCAAATGCGACTCCGATCTTCATCGTCTGGGCCCGGCGTTTTGACCATTGCGCATACACGTGGCTCGCCGCGCTTGAACGCAAGCAGTGCTCGGAGCAGGCCTCACCATCAATCTTATCGTCAAGGCGGCTCGTTCACGTCCATGAGGCGCTGTCGAAGGAGACTTGTATTTTCCGCTGCGGCCTTCTGGTGCTTCCTCTTATCGACTTCTCGGAGTCCCGTCGTGGTAGACCGATCTGCGACTGGTTGTTGGCGCGGCCTGCCGGTTCCACACGTCGATCTCGCAGGCGGCCGCGTCGTATAGACCACCGCCCGCGGCAAACACCCTTGCTCCCGTCAGCCCTCAACCCATCTCTCACATATTGACGTAGCCGGAAAAAAGGTCCTCCGCGATTGCCACTGGAGGCGTTTCCCCACATCGTTGAGTGGAAACGCCGGGTCAGAAAACCGGCGGGGTCGCGGCATCCATACGATCTGATGCCGGGTACAATGCGCTTTCACATGCGCCGATCTCGGCCGTTCGGTAGAAGTTCGACTGCATTGGTCGGTGCACGCATGTTTCGCAGTTTCTTAACAGGGCTCATAAAGGCTCATTGGAAGCTGCCGGATTTTGGCCGCGGCGAACCTCATCCCTCCGCACAACGGAGGAAAGAGCGAATGCCGTAAGGGTGTCCCGTACGCCCGGGAGCTCGGATATCAGCTGCCAGATCTGGCGAATTCGATCGGCTCGCGGAGATTCCACTCTGACGACGAGATCGAAATCGCCCGTCATCACATCGCAAGCGACGACCTCGGGAATTGTCCGCAGAGCTTGGATGATCTCGCCACCCCTCATACGGTCCTGGCGGTAGACAAACATCAATGCGGTGGTGATCGGGCTATCGTTTCCGCCATCCCCAGTGACGATCGTGTAACCCTTGATGAAGCCCTCGCGTTCTAGCCGTTCTATCCGAACGCGAACAGCATTACGGGACAGATTGACCTTGCTCGATAGCTCAGCGTGAGAGGCCCGTGCGTTGGTCCGCAGCGCGCTTAGGATTTGTTCGTCGATGCGGTCGAGAAGATATCTCATGCCCGACAGGCCGGTTGCCGGGCAACTTGGCCAAATCCCGAAGGTTCAAATGCGCGTACAGCCGCCTCAAGCATATAAATCTTTTCCTTTTTGCTAGCATAGTGTCTGGCGGCGGATGCGAGGACGAACGCGGGAAGTGCTTTCTTTTCCGCCTCAGTCAGCTGTCTTACACTCTCATAGCCTGCCAAGATGGCCCGGGCTTTCTGTTCGTCCAGCTCTCCAGCCGGCTGGCTCGCCCAGCTAATGAGAACGTCCGCAATCTCAGAAATCAGCACGTCATCGTGCCGGAGCCGGAAGTTAATCACACCGCTGACGTTCTCTCCGAGGAAGAAGACATTGGAAGGTACCAGGGCTCCATGCAGGGCACCCGTTGGCAGCTCATCCAGAGAATGTTTTCGGCCCCCTTGCAGGATCACGTGGATCCGCGCCATGAGGCGGCCGAGATTTTCGCTCTTTTCTGGCGTTGGATTGTTTGTCGATGATCCCGCTACAAAGCTCACGATGGCAACAAGGCGACCGGCGGCCTGGAAGGTGGCGTCGCCATCAACCGTCCGCGTCGGTTTAGGACATGGAATACCCCTGTTGTTCAGCTTCTCCATCGTTGCGAACGCGCGTTCCAGATCCAGCGGCTCGGCGCCGTTTTCGAAAAGCGTGACGATGAATTCACCGCCCGCTGTCCGGAAAAGATAGGTCGTTTCCCTGTCACCGTCGGCAATACCGATCACCGACGACAACGATGTCATACCGTAGGCTGCGGCTATCGAGTTTCGGTCTTCGTCGGATATTTCAGTGAAAACGGCCATCTTTCCCCTCCGTCCAACCACTTCTTGAGAAATTCGCAAACTCCGCGGTATCTCCATAAATCTGATGAACCTGGCTTTCCGTCAGACCTCTTTCTTCTTCGACAACATCTCGTAAGTTTCTCTTTTCGACCAGCGCCTTTTTGGTTAGATCTGCCGCTTTGCTGTATCCGATCAACTTCGCCAACGGCTTAGCAAGAACGATAGATTGGTCGAGCAACGCCTGGCAACGATCGACGTCAACTTCGATGCCATCGATGCAGCGTTCCATTAAGATCACCATGCCTCTGGTTAGCATGCGCATCGACTGCAGGATATTCAAAACGATGACCGGCTCCATCGCGTTCAGCTGCAGTTGACCGGCACTGGCGGCGAGCGTCACCGTAAGATCATTGCCGATAACCTGAAAGCTAATCTGGTTCATCATCTCCGGGATGAAGGGATTGCCCTTGCCAGGCATGATCGACGAGCCGGCTTGGACCGGCGGCAAGCGGATCTCTCCTAGACCGCCACGGGGACCGCTACTCAACAGCCGAAGGTCGTTGCAAATCTTCGTCAGGTTGAAGGCAATGCCTTCAAGCACGAAGGAGACGAACCCGCCCGTGTCCGATGTGGCTTCGATGAAGTTGCGGGCCGGAATTAACCGGTAGCCGGATTTCTGGGACAGGTGATCGCATACCGCCTGCGCGAAGCCTGAGGGTACGTTGATTGCCGTGCCGCTCGCCGAACCGCAGAGGTTTAACTCCTTAAGAAGCTTAGAGGCGTACTGGACTTGAACGATATCCTCGTCAATGAATTCAGCAAACGCTTCGAATTCCTTCCCCGCGGTCACGGGCGCAGCGTCTTGCAACTGTGTCCGGCCGACTTTCACAGAACTCGCGGCATGACTGAGCGTCGGACTTTCCCCCGTCGTTCCGCACGGAACAAGGCCGAAGGACCCTTCGTCGATCTGCCATTCGATGAGATCGCGCAGCGCGCCCTCATCCACATGGCCATCAGCAAATGGCGTGACAGGCGCAGTGATAGAACCCTTGAACATTGTTTACCCCGACATTGCTGATGGCATTGAGCGTGGAAAGAGCTGTTAAGGCTTCAACCGGTTGATGCACACGACCTTCGGCTGGGTCATGTCCTCATAGGCAAACCGCACACCCTCGCGGCCCATGCTGCCATATTTGAAGCCGCCAAACGGCATTGCATCGAACCGGTAGTCGGAGGAGTCGTTGACCATGACGCCACCGGCCTCGATCTTGCTTGCAGTTTCGAGCGCCGCTTCGAGGTCATTGGTAAAAATGGCGGCGTGAAGGCTGTAGTCAGGGCCGTTTGCAAGACCGATTGCATCAGCCAATCCATCGAAGGGCTGAAGAATGACGATCGGCGCGAATACTTCTTCGCCCCACACGTCGCAGGATATCGGAACATCCTCCAGGACGGTCGGCGGGTAGAGATTGCCGGCTGGCCTATGGCCGCAAAGCAATGTCGCGCCGGCAGCGAGCGCCCGTTCGACCATTGCGATCGCTCTGCTGACAGCCTTTTCGGAGATCAACGGGCCGACATCGGTATCGGCATCCAAGGGATTGCCAGTCTTGAGCTTCTTGGTATCTGCGACGAATTTCGCCTTGAATTGCTGATAGATCGGCCGCTGGATCAGAATTCGCTGCGTGCCAATGCAGTTCTGACCGGCCGCCCAGTAGGCTCCGGATACGCAGGCCTCGACGGCCGCATCGAAGTTGCAATTTTCCATAACGATGACAGGCGCATTGCCGCCGAGATCCATGGCAAGTTTTTTGAGGCCCGCGGTCTTGGCAATCGCTTCACCGGTGGCAAAGCCGCCAGTAAACGAGATCATGCGAACGTCTCTCGCCGCAACAAGAGCCTTTCCAAGCTCAGGGCCACCGATCGCAACCGTTATAATCTCTTCAGGTAGACCGCTTTCGATCATGACCTCGACGAGCTTGACGGCAGAGAGTGGGGTAAACTCGGACGGCTTCAAAAGCACTGCGTTGCCACCGGCAATCGCGGGACCGAGTTTGTGGGCAACGAGGTTGAGTGGGTCGTTGTAGGGCGTGATGGCAGCAATAATCCCCAGCGGTTCTCTCGTATACCAACCCTGGCGAGACTCCGAGCCCGCGTAAGCATCGAACGGGATGACTTCGCCCGCATTGCGTTTGGCCTCGTCGGCGGACAGCTTGAGCGTATTGACGCACCGGATTGTCTCTTTGCGGGCCTGCGTAATCGTCTTGCCCGCCTCTTTGGCGATCAGGAGCGCGAACTCCTCCCGCGAGGCCTCGATTGCTGCTGCGGCCGTTTCAAGGATCGCCGACCGCTTGTGACGGGGCAGGGTTCTGGCAATCTGCGCGCCGCGCCTGGCTCGCTCAAGGAGCGCATCCACGCTTGCAGCACAGGTTTCCACAACTGTTCCGACCAGCGTACCGTCGAAGGGGCTGGTGACGGCAATTTCTTCGAGGCCTGTCGCTTGGGTGAGTGCAAGGTTGTGCATCATGCAGCTTCCTTAGCGGTGGAAGAAGCGCCCGCGGAATGAATGGCGACGATATCGGAAAGAAGAGCATATGCAGTTTCGATGCGGCCAGCGCCAGGTCCGGTGATCGTCACGGCGCCCAGCAGTTCGGTGTCGAGTGAGACTGCATTAGTGGCGCCGTTGACGCCTGCCAGCGGATGATCGAGGCCAAGCCGTTTGGGGGAAACACTGCCGGTCACACTGCCGTCGTCATTGCGGACCGCAGCCCCGATGAGCTTCCAGCGGCTGTTTGCCTTGGCGGCTTCCTCGATGTCGGAGAGTGAAAGACCGGAGACGCCCTTGCAGCTTATATCCTCAGGCTTGAGATTCGCGCCAAGCAGTTCGTTTGCCAGGATGACAACCTTCAGACGAACGTCGAAACCTTCCACATCTGCGGTCGGGTCGGCTTCGGCATAACCGAGTTTCTGTGCTTCCTTGACGGCGGAGGCGAGATCCAGACCGCTTTCCATGCGACCGAGGACGAAGTTGGATGTGCCGTTGAGGATCCCCTCGAAGCCCTTCAATTCGGCGCCGGCAAGGGTTCTTTCCGCCATGCGAATAACAGGTGTGCCGCTCATCACGGCGCCTTCGTACTCGAAGCGCACGCCGTTGGTTTTTGCGAACGCCTTGAGCGCTGGGGCAGCGATGGCTACAGGGCCTTTGTTGGTGGTTACCACGTGTTTGCCGGTCTCAAGTGCCCACCTGCAATGCGAGACGGCGGGTTCGCCATCCTTGGGATTGGTGTACGTTGCCTCGACTACGATGTCTGCCGGCGCCGTCTTGATGATGGTCTCGTTGTCAGCTTCAGCACTTCCACCCGAAAGTTGTCCGAAGCCACCCTTTTCGAACTTCGCGTCGACCAGAGTTTTTGCATCAAGACCATTTGGCGAGATTACCGAACCCAAATAGAGGTCGCTCACAGCGACAATATTCAGGCGGAAGCCAAGGTCGCGTTCCCAGAGCTGGTTCTTGGCGGCGATGAGTTCAGTCAGGGCGCGATTGACGCCGCCAAATCCGATCAGAGCGATATTGTAAATTGTCATAACGATCCTCCGTGAAGTTTATGGCGTAATCATAGGATGCGAAACGATCCACCGGAACGTGGCAAACGAGCCAAAGGGCAGCGCACTTTGCTCAATTTGCTGCCGCGCTGGTCAGGTCCTTGAGAGTTTCATCACGGGCATCCCGGACACGATCAAAGCGCCGTCTGCCAGACGCATAGGTGATGCTTGTTCTCCAAGGATCGTCGTTCCGAGCAGGCACGATCTCGCCGGCTGTAGTTGGAGCCGGCAATGCCGTACACGATGCAGGCGACCAAATGGGGCCGCAAATTTGCGTTGTATGTTCGGTTCGCTAAACGGACTGGGAACTTGAATTGCCGGTAGAAAGCCATCCGGACTTGATGAGTCCGGGCAAGCCGCGGTGCGCGTGGCCATCTCCTCGACCCAGCGGCCACGCTTTCCAAGCGTGGCCGTCGCCGCCATCGATGAGGCGGTTGGCCCTGACTTTCCGACCATCATTAGCGTAAGCCAGTGGAAGCAGCAGGATTCCGCGGCACGGCTATGCGAGACCAGCGCTGATGCACATTTGTTGCTGCCGTTGGTGGACGCTGGGTAGATCTCCTACATCACCTGCAGCTGCGTTTCTGAAACCGGACTTTCCTGCGATCGATATCGAGAAAGGCGTAAACCTCGGCGGACGCGGCCGAGAACTCACCCGTGCTACAACATTGGCGGGGTCTTATTCGGCTTCGACGCAGACTTCCTGAACGCCTTTACAGGTCAAGGGGCGGAGACAAGGGCTAGAAAGATTGATCGGAACGAGCGCGACGAGTGCGATTTAATCGCCGTTGACAGAGCTCTGACTAGCGATCAGGCGAGTGTGGACCCTGCGACGCTGCGGCCCTTTCTGAACTCGTAAATTTTAAATATCACCGGTGGAAGTGATGATATTCGCTTGCCTGCTATCTTTCTCGCGCGATACATTACGACGCCACCACCAACCCTGAAGTCGCGAACTGCCACTTCTCCGACATGTACCCCCGAAGCCGGTGTGGGTGGCGCCAGAGGCACTCTTTTAGGGCCAGGATGAACAAAACGACGATGAAGTCTGCTCGCCGCCTAGATGGGACGTTGCCCGTGTTCCCGCGAAGAAGCCTCACCAATAGCCGAACAAAATGGCATTATTGGTATCCAGTTGATCCAGTCGCGCCGATCAGTTACGCGGCAATACCAGCAATTGCATCTAGGAATGCCTCAATTTCCTCCTCCGAATTGTAATAATGTGGGGAAGCTCGCACCACCGGCGGGAGTTGTCGCGTATACGCGTCCACGGGTGTACTAGAGGGCGGGGAAACCGAGACGTTGATTCCCTTGCCAGCCAGATAGGCCATGACGGCTGGCGAATCCCAGCCGTTAACGGTGAATGAGATGATGGACGCGAGCGGCGCCCCAAGATCATGTACGGATACGGCACGCATCCCCCTCAGACCTTCCCGAAGCCTTGAAGAAAGGTGACTGCAGCGCGCTTCGATGTTTTCGAGCCCTATTTCGAGCGCGTAATCCACTGCTGCCCGCAAGCCGAGACGAACCGAACAGTTCTTTTCCCACGTTTCAAAGCGTCTGGCATCAGGTCGCAACTCGTATCGATCGGGTGCGGTCCAGGGCGCGCCGTAGAGATCGATCATCGCTGGCTCGATCTTCTCCAGAACTGATTTTCGCATGTACATGAAACCCGTTCCCCGCGGCGCACGGAGAAACTTCCTGCCGGTAGCGGTGAGGATGTCGCAGCCGAGAGCATTCACATCGATCGGCGTTTGACCCGCAGCTTGGCAGGCGTCGAGCAGATAGAGAATGCCGTTGTCTCGCGCTATTCGACCGATCGCTGCTGCTGGATTGATAAGCCCGCCGTTCGTCGGGATCCAAGTGACCGCTATCAATCGAACGCGCTCATCAATCATTTTCGTCAGCGCGTCCGGATCAAGGACGCCAGAGGCGTCATTCGGAATGACTTCGATCGATACGCCGGTGCGCTTGGCAACCTGCAGAAAGGCCACGTAGTTGGCCGCAAATTCGGCACTTGCCGTCAGAATCCTGTCTCCAGGGCCAAAAGAAAGGGAATAGAAGGCGCGCTGCCAGGCGATCGTCGCGTTTTCAGCTATCGCTATCTCGTCGCGAGCGCAGTTTACGAAAGTGGCCAAGCTGTCATAGGCTCCCTCCAACAGCGAGTTGGCCTCCGCTGCTGCCTCGTAGCCACCGATTTCGCCCTCCCGGCTCAGGTACCCAATCACTGCGTCAATCACCGGACTCGGCATCAGCGCCGCCCCAGCATTGTTGAGGTGGTTTCTGTTTCTTGTGCCGGGAGTATCAGCACGCAGGCGAGGAAGGTCCAAAGCCTTGCGGGCGTCGCGGTTGATTTGCGACATGAGGAGTTCCTTCCTTTAATCTAGCCACCCATCTTGTTGACGCAATCAAAACTGCGGCGGAAGCCGATACTTTTGCAACCTACTGTGCAGATTTGAACGGCGTGGCGTGACCCGGCGCCAGTTAACAGGCCAGCCTGCTCGGCGGGCAGCAACGTGCGCCTTTCACCGTGACCAGGGTACGTTTCCCAGAAGGCGTTGTTCGTCCCGACGAACCAGCGCTTTCACGAACTGCTTTACGGCTCTCACTCTCGGCAGATAAGCTAGGTCCTGATGTGCCGACATCCAGATCTCACGTTCGCCGCTCAACTCTTCAAGCACTGGAATGAGCCCGAGTTTCAGACTGCGTGCGAATTCAGGAAGCGCTACAATTCCTGCGCCCGCAGACGCCGCGAACATCTGCGACATCATGCTGTTTGAGCTGAACGCCATCGTTGGGGCGGGTACGAGTTCCTCTAGCCATAGAACGCTTTCGAGCTGAACTAGCTCTTCGATATAGCCGACAAAGCGGTGCTCGCGAAGATCCGCCGCTTGAGAGGGAACGCCATTGCGTTCCAGATAGGCCTGCGAAGCGAATAGGCCAGTCTTGAAGCGTCCGATCAGCTGACTGTCGAGAGCAGTTCCATGTGGCTTGAAGAAGCTTAGGAAAAGATCTGCCTCCCGGCGAGCGACCCGAACGGTTTGCGGCGATGTCACAAGCTCGATGTCAAGATCAGGGTACCGACTACTGAGTTCAACGAGGCGCTCGGAGAGATAAAGCGTTGCGATGCCCTCCATGGTGGCTAATCTGACCGTACCGCGTACCTCGTCTCGATTGCTCACGTCGCTGCGAAGCGCATTCACCCCATTCTCGATTTCCTCCGCTCGCCGCATCGTAACAAGCCCGGCTGGGGTCAGCAGAAGTCCATCCCTGGTCCTTTCGACGAGTGCGCCGCCAACCGTGTATTCCAGGCGAGCAAGCCGACGGGAAACAGTGGAGTGGCTGACTTTCAGTTCCCGGGCGGCTCCGGTCACGCTCTTGCACCGTACGACGATGAGGAAAAGTTTGAGATCGTCCCAGTCAAGATGATCGATTGCAGTCGCCATGCGACCCTCCGTCTATTTTTGCACAGAGTAGTGCATCCAATTCGGGTTGGCGCACAAATTCGTTTTGATAGTTTCGAGCGGGCTGCAAAGGCGAACATGCAGCATATCATGACGCAAACCACTTGCGGATATGCTGGTCGCCAGCAGGTCGCGCTGCTTAACCTGCCTTGGGAGAAACCATGTCTAGACAAACTGTGAATGCTTCGAACGCTGCGGCAGTAGGACCATATTCGCACGCGACATGGGCCGGCGACCTGTTATTTTGCTCGGGCCAGACGCCGCTCGATTCCAGCACCGGCAAACTTGTCGACGGAACCGTCGCCGATCAGACACGCCAGTGTTTCGATAATCTGTTTGAAGTTCTTGAAGCAGCAGGCTTGGGGTCGGATGATGTCGTATCCGTCAACGTTTATCTCACCGACATGGACGACTTTGGTCAGATGAATGAGATTTACGCCACACGTTTTTCATCGCCCTATCCTGCCCGCACCACAATCGGCTGCGCCAGCTTGCCGCTGGGTGCACGCATTGAAATCGGTCTAACGGCAAAACGGCAATCGTGACCCGGTCATTGGCGAGCTTGTCGAAATGGCTAGTCGCCAAAACTTCATGAGTAGAGGAATGTCGATGGGAAACATGAATTTCAAAGCCGCCGCTGCTCATGTCGCCCCGGTTTATCTTGATCCGGTGGCGAGCGCGGAGAAAGCTTGTTCGGTAATTGCAGAGGCTGCTCGAAATGGCGCATCACTTGTGGTTTTTTCAGAGAGCTTTCTTCCCGGGTTTCCCGTCTGGGCGGCACTTTACCCACCCATTCAATCGCACGGACATTTCAAACGCTTCCTGAACGCCTCGGTATATGTGGATGGGCCAGAAATTGAGCGTGTGCGCAAAGCTGCGTCCGATAACAGTGTATTCGTTTCAATCGGTTTCTCCGAGCGCAACCCGGCAAGTGTTGGAGGACTGTGGAATAGCAATGTCTTGATTTCCGATACAGGCGAAATCCTCATCCATCATCGGAAGCTGGTCGCAACGTTTTTCGAGAAACTGGTTTGGGATCCGGGCGATGGCGCGGGTCTGGTCGTCGCAAATACAAGAATAGGCCGTATCGGCGGTCTCATCTGCGGGGAAAACACAAATCCACTCGCGCGCTACAGTCTGATGACGCAGGCCGAACAGGTTCATATAAGTAGCTATCCGCCGATCTGGCCCACTCGTGTTCCAACGGAGAGCGATAACTACGATAACAGGGCGGCCAACCGCATTCGGGCCTCAGCCCATTGTTTCGAGGCCAAGTGCTTCGGCATCGTTGTCGCCGGTCGGTTGGATGAAAGCGCACGCAGATCTATTGCTTTGGATGATCCTGCGATCGCAGCGATCATAGATGCCAGTCCGCGGGCCAGCAGCTTTTTCCTCGGACCGACTGGAGCGCCATTTGGTGACGAAATGATTGATGAAGGTATCGGCTATGCCCATATCGATCTGGACGAGTGTGTTGAACCGAAACGATTTCACGACGTCGTTGCTGGTTACAACCGCTTTGATATATTCGACGTCACTGTCAATCGGACACGCCGCAAACCGATCCGGTTCCAAGAAGGCCGGGAGGAAAATGGAACCCGCCTCGATGCACCGGCCCTAGAGGAGTAAGGCGATGACGCGGACGGGTATGCACATGATAAAGAAGGGTTTCTCCTTTCAAGGTCCGGCAGAAGGGGTTCATGCCCTTAACTCCTGGATCACCCCGGAGGACGATCTTTTTCTGGTCACACATATGGGGTTTCTGAACATCGACCCCGACCATTGGCATCTGGATGTCGATGGCCTCGTGGGCACTCCAACGAGGTTGCGTCTCTCGGATCTTCAAGCGATGCCTCAGCGCGAGTACATGTCATTTCACGAATGCGCTGGAAGTCCGCTTGCCCCGACAGTCGCCAGGCGCAGGATCGGAAATGTGGTTTGGAAAGGCGTGCCGCTGTCGCTTGTTCTGGAACGTGCAAAGATCAGCACCGATGCGTCATATGTATGGACTTCCGGCCTCGAGTGGGGCGAATACGCCGAAATTGAAGAAGCCTATCAAAAAGACCTGCCTATCGAGAAAGCACTCGCGGAAGAGGTTCTTCTTGCACTTGAGATCAACGGCCGGCCGCTCACTCCGGAGCGTGGAGGTCCGGTTCGACTGGTTGTGCCGGGTTGGTATGGCACGAATTCCGTAAAGTGGGTTGGTTCCATCACGGCCGCGAACCGGCGCGCAAGCGGCGCCTATACGACGCGGTTCTATAATGACCCCACCGCGTCGGGAACGAAGCCGGTTTGGGACGTGACCCCGGAGTCCGTTATCGTATCGCCGTCCCCAAATGATCTGCTGTCAGCGGACATGCCAACGGAAATATGGGGCTGGGCTTGGGGAGATCGCCAGATCTCTAGCGTCGAGGTCAGCGTGGACGGTGGAGGCTCATGGCGGACTGCCTCAGTAGGGCCGCGCGAGGGAAGAAGTTGGCAGCGGTTCGAGTTGACTTGGTCGCCGGAGCCAGGCCCCCACGTCCTGTTATGTCGCTGCAAAAATGAGCTTGGGGAAGAACAGCCGGTATCTGATGCGAGAAACGCGGTGCACTCGGTTCAAGTTCAAGTTGATTTCTAGTGCCCCGCTTCTACAGCAATCAGGAGGTGACACGGCACCACGATTTTTCCGATGCAACCGATGCCGATCTCGCCATTTATCGCGGAGAGATCTCTTCGGTTGTCCAACTCCTCATCGCACCCACGATTGCAAGCTTGGCGATTGGAAATCGGCACGCCTTCTGGGTTAGCGCTGCGACCCGTTCTCAAGCGAGCCCAGGCACGAAAAACTAAGGTCCACATGAACATTTAGGAGAAGTGCGTTCCGGCTCGTTGAGTCCTGCTTCAGAAAGATCGCTTTTCATGCGGGCGGAGTGCCGAACCCACTTCGACTCCTAAGCGATCGAAGCACGCATCATCTTGTCGTTCAGTGTTTGGGCCAAATCGGCCGAGAGGCAGCCGAACCTACAGGCCGCGGACCAGATCTCGCCCGGCGCCAGGATGGGGACATTGTTTTCCTGCTTTTCCTTTAAGATAACCCTCGATCCCCGAGGCGCACGGCAGCGCCAGGCCCAGTGCGTTCTGGTCCGGGGTGCAGGACATCAGCGCACGGCCCTCGGCAGCTCGGCCATCCGGAAGCCCATATGGTCGGCCACGCCGTCACGGTGGTTTTGAGCGATTCGGCCCAGCCGTCGTTCTTGGCGGCGAACTGGAAAAAACGGCGACGAAAATTATCAATCAACCCTCGGACTTCTGAGCAAGCTGAGCATCTGACGCGCAGCGCTTTCATCAGTCACCAAAGTATTGCAGCCGATTCGCCTGATAGCTGCCAAGATTGCGGCGGCTCGTTGTTCTCCCCCCGATGCGATAACCACGTGCCGTGCGCGTCTCACTGTATCGAGATCGACTGACATCACCCGATCGTTTACCGGATGGTCCACCGTGCGGCCGTCTCGATCAAGAAAATTGCACAGAACATCGCACATTGCTCCCTTGCCGATGAGCGTCTCCAACTCCTCTGGCGCAAGAGATGCGACCGACAGCGATGTTGAATGGGTGCCGATATCGCCGACGCTCACCAGTGCAATGTCCAGATCGGCGGACAGCTTCATGATCCGATTCAAGCCGCACTTTTCGATTAGGCGTTCTTTGGTGTCGGGAGAGTCAACCAGCAGCGGCGCCATCAAAAGAAAACATTGCGCCCCGAGTTGATTGGCGAGCTGCCAGGTAAAATCGATCGGGTTTTCATGCTGGGCTTCCACTGTACCTCCAAGCAGAGACACAATTTTTACCCCTTCGCGCCGCAGCGGGCGAAAACTCGAAAGCGCGGCACTGAGCGTTCGTCCCCAGCCAACCCCGATCGTCGCGTTGTTGGGAATGGTGTCGGAAAGAAACTGACCCAGCGCTTGCCCAACGGCCCGGGCCGTTCCGTCGACATCTTTCGCCGGCGGCGTGACGATCACTTCGTCGAGATTGAGCGCGGCTTCCAGCTCAGATGCCAGCTCCAACTCGCTTGCGGCCTGCTTCACCCAAATCTGGATTTCGCCCCGCTTCAGCGCCTCATCGAGGAGCTTAACGATTGTGCTGCGGCTGACCCCCAGTTTTGCGGCGACTTCGTTTTGGGTAAGTTTCTGATTGTAATAAAGAAAAGCTGCCTTCAACCTGAGGCTTTCAGCGTCCAGCAAGCTGGTGGGGGGCATCCTTGTCAGTTTTGTCATCCAATCCGCCCCTCCGAAAGTGTCGGCAGCCCATAATTCTACCAACTTGGATAATCGTTGCGCCCACGATGCGAACGGCGCCCAAATCCGTTCGCAGATCTTCGAGTAAAGCATCTCTAGACGTGGCGATTCACCCTTAACTGGCGCGGCTAACCTCCGCAATAGCTTGCGGTGCTTGGCGTCACATTTGACTGCTCTCGTCGTATCCAGCCACGATGATTTCTCTGCGCCACGGCGGGTCACTTCCGCGGTGCTCGCAGGCAAGACTTGCAACATGTGCGGCAAACTCGAGAGCTTTGCGAGCCCGGTCACCTGTCAAGGCACCGATGCTATCGCGATGCAAGTCGCCGCTCTGCTGGAGATGGGTGAGAAAGCCTGCAATGAGTGCGTCTCCGGCTCCAACGGTATCAACAACCCTTGCAGGGCGTGCTGGAACTTCAACGACTCTGCCACCCGCAAGATAAACCGTTGCGCCGCCCGCACCCCGGCTGACGAGGACGATCTTGGCCCGGTTTGAAAGCCAACTCTCCGCTGCTGAATGCGGCCCAACACCCGGCTGCATGAATCCGAGATCCGTCACCGACAGCTTTACGATATCAGCCATACCGCAAAGGCGATTGAGACGCTGGCGATATGCCTCTGGATCCTGCGCCAGACCGGGCCGGCAGTTTGGATCGATTGAGAGCACGCGCTTACCCTGTTCGTTCTCGAACAGCGACTCGCAAGCGCTCGAGACAGGGGGGTGAATCAACGTGACCGAACCGATGTGCAGGACGTCAACCTCGGTGCCCAAAGATGGTGCCCCTTTCAGCGTCCAGTGCCGTGCCGCACTGCCGCTGTCATAGAACGCGTACTCAGGCTCGTCGTCGCCCAGACGCACAAAAGCCAACGTCGTGTCGAAAGGCAGGCGGGTTGCATAGCGAAGATCAATCCCCGCTTCGTTGAATTGCTGAACCAGCATGGCGCCAAAAAAATCCTCGGACAGCCCTCCCATGAATCCGACTTTCCCGCCTAACCTGCCAATCGCTGTCGCGATGTTGCAGCAGGATCCACCACAGACAGGGATGTAGCCACTGCCACCTTCCGGGAGCGCGACCGGCAAGAAGTCAATCAAGGCATCACCGCAGACAACGATCATGAACTCATCCCCCCAATTCCAATACGGCACTCTTCAGAAATTCACAAAGATGCCGGCTTACGGCTCTGCTTGCCTCAACGTGAGGAAGATGCCCGGTATCCGGCAGAGTCAGCACTTGAGCGTTGAACCTCGACAGTCTCGGGCGGTCGATCGGATTTATCGTGTCTTCCTCTCCCCAAATGACGATCCGTGGAACTCTGCTGACGGCTATGGAGGCCACATGGGGTTCAATCGAGGTCTCGACATGGCTTAACTCCGAAGCCAGGGCTCTAAGAGCGGCACGAATGCCCGGTCGTTCCAGGTGATCGAGGAGCCGTTGAGCGATCGGTGACGTTATCAGGCGCGGGCGCGAGACCAAACGCTGAAGTAGCGCCAACGCAGAGCCCAACTCGTTAAGTTCAGGCAGTTCGCTCAGAAATTCTCGACCGACCTCTTTGCCCAGACCAGCCGGTGCGATCAGGCCAAGGCCGGCGACCAAATCCGGTCGGCGGGCTGCCAGTTCGATGGCGATTGCGCCGCCCAGTGAATGCCCCACCACTACAAAGCGATCGTTCTGTCGCGCGAGTGCGTCAATCAGTTCATCGGCCATCTCCGAGATTTTCATGCCATTCCTGCCAGGCGGTTGACCGCCATGCGCAGGCAGGTCGCAGCTAAAAACCGCAAACGACTGCATGAGCGCGTCCTGATTGGCTATCCAGCTCATTCGATCAGCTCCGAACCCGTGGAGAAGCAGAAGGTTCGGCCCCGACCCACCCAAGCGGAAGACTGGAAGCGGTAAGTTTGCGGTCGCGTTTGTCATGTCTCGATGATCCCAAGCGTGGAGCCCACTGCCGCAAGCTCGTCTGCGGGAATCAGGATTTTCTTCAGAATGCCTGTCGCTGGGGCTTCGATTTCCATGGTGACCTTGGGTGTCGTGATCAGGACGAGTTGTTCACCTTCGGTGACCATGTCGCCTTCCGTCTTGAACCACTCGTCGATCTGGGCCTCGTCGATTTCGTTTCCGAGATTCGGCATGATGATCGGGATATCCATATGTGTTCCTCGCTCAAAAATGTGTTGGTTCACAGACCGAGACGGGCAAGTTCCCGATCGTCCCAGTCACGTATGCTGCGGCGGTTGCTGCGCTGGCCTGGAAACAACTCGCTGGTGATGACATCAATGATGTCATCTTTCTGGGGAAAGTAGGTTGATTCCATCTCAGCGCCGGGCACGATCCAATTCGGAGAGCCGATTACACGAGGCGCGGCGTGAAGAGTTTCATAGCCGAATCGCGTAATGTTTGCGGCGAGCGTCATCAGGAAGCTGCCGCGCTCCGAGGCCTCCGATACCAGTACGATGCGTCCGGTTTTCCTTATCGAGGCAAGCACGGGTTCATAGTTAAATGGAACAAGCGAACGCGCATCAATCACTTCGACCGAGATGCCGAAGGTGCTTTCGAGTTCTTCAGCAGCAGCGAGCGCGGAGTAAAGCGAAGGTCCCACCGTCAGAATTGTGACGTCTTCTCCAGCGCGCTTACAATCGGGTTCACCAATGGGAAGTTGGTAGTAGCCGGTCGGCACGCCTTCATTGCGGAACTCTTCCACGGTGTCGTAGAGGCGCTGGCTTTCAAAGAAAACCACCGGATCGTTGCCTGACAATGCGGAAGCCAACAGGCCTTTCGCATCATACGGCGTTGCCGGATATACAACTTTGAGGCCTGGAATATGGGCGCATAATGCCGTCCAGTCTTGACTATGCTGGGCACCGTACTTCGAACCGATCGAACAACGCAAAACGACGGGAACCTTCAGCTCACCTCCGGACATCGATTGCCATTTTGCCATCTGATTGAAGACTTCGTCGCCCGCCCGGCCTAGAAAGTCGCCATACATCAGTTCCACCAGCGCGCGGCCGCCCTCGAGCGCAAAGCCGACCGCCGTCGCAACGATCGCAGCTTCGGAGATCGGTGAATTGAACAACCGATCATGCGGTAGGATTTCGGCAAGCCCCCGGTAAACGCCGAATGCGCCACCCCATTCCCGGCATTCTTCCCCATAGGCGACAAGACTGCCGTCGTGCGTCATGTGGTGCAAGACGGACTCGAACAACGCGTCACGCAATGTGATAGCCCGCATGGGTGACAGCTTGGCTCCGTCCTCGGCAAAGCCGTATCGACTTTTCTTCGCGTCCTGACGGATCCGGCTCACCTCGTCGACAGGCTTGAGGAGCGAAACTTCTTGCGAGGGCAGCTCTATGTTGGTGTTCGAGAACATGAGCTTGCCGATCAGCGTTGGATCTGCATGAATATCAACGGGAGGAGTAAGTGCCGGATCGACCGCGATCGCAGTAATCGAGCGCATGCGATCCGTTGTCTGTTCGCGCAGTTCGGCGACCTGGCCAGCGGTCACAATCCCGGCCTCCTGAAGGCGATTGGAGAACAGAATGATAGGATCGTGCTGTTCCCACGCCTGCATCTCGTCCTTCGTCCGATATGAGTTGATATCTGTCGTTGAATGACCCGAGCTGCGGTAACATTCTACGTCCAGCAAGGCGGGCCCGCGGCCTTGAACCAAAAGCTCGCGCTTGCGTGCGACGGCGTCAGCAACGGCGAGCGGATTTGTTCCGTCGACGGTTTCCGCGTGTATGGCTTGCTGGTTGACCGCCAGCCCTATGCGAGACAGGCGGTCCCATCCCATTGTTTCACCGATGGTCTGACCGCCCATCGCATAAAAGTTGTTGGTGAAGAAAAACAGGACCGGCAAACCTCCTTTGAAAGCATCTGCCCACAGCGTCTCGAATTGTGCCATAGCGGCGAAATTCATAGCTTCCCAGACGGGCCCGCAGCCAGTAGAGCCATCGCCCGCGTTGGCCACAGTGATGCCGCTGGCCCCCGCAAGCTTCTTTCGCAATGCGGCCCCCGTGGCTATTCCGGCGGACGCGCCGACAATTGCGTTGTTCGGATAAGTCCCAAAAGGCGGGAAGAAGGCATGCATCGACCCGCCCATGCCTCGGTTGAAACCGGTTGAGCGCATGAAGATCTCTGAAAGCAGGCCGAGCAGTAGAAAATTCTCCGCGGTCTCGCTTGTTTTCGGACCCTGCAGAGAGGTCTCCACGGTCCTGAGAAGCGTACCACGCTCATGGCTCTCCATAATCAGACGCAAGGCATCATCCGGGAGCTTTCGGATCGCAGAAAGGCCCTTCGCGATGAACTCGCCATGGCTGCGATGACTGCCGAAAATATGGTCATGCGGCTCGAGTGAGGCTGCCGCTCCGACGGCAGCAGCCTCTTGCCCGATCGAAAGGTGAGCCGGCCCTTTGTAGTTAAACTCAATGCCGCAATATGCTCCCTTTCCCTTTAGCGAAGCCAAAATCGTCTCAAATTCGCGTATGATAATCATATCGCGCAGAATTTGCAGCAATCCTTCGTCGCCATACCGGGCACGTTCCGCCTCGATATTCTCATCGTACGCGTGGATAGGAATTGAGGGTGCTTTCAACGTACTGCGCACCTTGAAGGTCCTGGGGTCGATGTGGATTTCCTTGGGCATTCTGACCTCCGATGGGATTTGCCGGGGTCACAATCCCCTTAGCCACTAGACATATATCGTCACAACAAATGTATTTCAAGAAAGATTTTTGTGTTAGGTTCTTTTAAGCGATGATCGTACAAATGCGACGGAACGGCAATTTGTGGCGTGGCATGGTGTTGGAGCCTGTAAACAAATGTGTTTCACAAGATATATTTGTGTTGACCTTTGCAAATTTTTCGATGACTATTCCCATAATGATCAGCGGTGAAGAAATGTCGCGCTGACGCTGTCTGGTCCAGCGTTCTCGTTGGCTCTGCAGCGGATTACGGGAGGATAAATGCAATGGCAAAATTTGGAATGCACTTCAGTCTGTGGGCGCCCGAGTGGACGACAGAGGCGGCCAACGCCGCTATCCCTGAGGCGGCGCGATACGGGCTGGAAATAATCGAGATCCCTTTGTTCGAGCCGGCCAAAATCGATCTGGATCACGCAAAGTCGATAATCCGAGATCATGGTCTTCAGGCAACCGCGTCGCTTTGCCTGCCCGAAGACAAGATGGCTCACCTGGCTCCGGAAGCCTGTACGCAATATCTGTTTCAAGTTCTCGACGCCGCTCACCACATTGGGTGCTCCATGCTGACTGGCGTCACCTACTCGGCGCTCGGCTACAAGACCGGTGTTCCCCCAACTAGTAGCGAGTACGAAGCGGTGGTTCGGGCACTGAAGCCGGTAGCCCGGCGCGCTGCTGGACTCGGCATGACGTTCGGTGTCGAACCTTGCACACGCTTCGACACCCACATTCTCAATACGGCCGCGCAAGGAATATGGCTGCTTGAGCAAATCGATGAACCGAATACCTTCGTCCACCTCGACACCTATCACATGAACGTAGAGGAGAGTGGTTTCGACGACGGCATCCGCCAGGCCGCGGGACGCTCGCCCTATATCCACCTTTCCGAAAGTCATCGCGGTGTCCCAGGCACCGGTACCGTAGATTGGGAACTGGTCTTCCGGACATTGCGCGACACCGGATTCGATGGCGATCTTGTCATTGAGAGCTTTGTCTCGGTACCGCCACAGCTTGCTGCGGCACTCTGCATGTGGCGGCCGGCCGCGCCCAATGCTGGCGCTGTACTTGATCAAGGGCTGCCGTATTTGCGCGGCTTGGCGACACGCTACGGCCTCTGAGGCGACATCTGGCGGCGACGGGCCGCAGACGCAATTCCGAAAATCTAGAGTCTACAACGCTCACAGGAGGAGAAGAGCATGAAACGTCGTGACATTTTGAAGTTTTCTTTGGCCGCAGGCGTGGCATGGCTGATTGCCACGCCAAACCTCGCGATGGCGGCCGACCCAGTCATGGTGACTGTTGTCAAGATTGCCGGCATCCCGTACTTCGGTGCCCTTGAGCGCGGCCTGCAGGAGGCAGGGAAGCAATTCAACATCGACGTTTCCATGACCGGTCCGGCAAACATCGACCCGGCTCAGCAGGTCAAGCTGCTGGAAGATCTGATCGCCAAAAAGGTGGACGTGATCGGCCTTGTGCCCCTGGACGTCAAGGCCTGCGAGCCTGTGCTCAAGCGGGCTCAGGCAGCAGGCATCAAGGTTATTGTCCACGAGGGGCCGGAACAGGAGGGCCGCGACTGGGACGTCGAACTTATTGACTCGACCAAGTTCGGCGAAGTTCAAATGCAGAGCCTCGCCAAGGAAATGGGCGAGGAAGGGGACTATGTCGTCTATGTCGGCACCCTGACTACCCCGCTGCACAACAAGTGGGCCGACGCGGCCATCGCCTATCAAAAGGCACATTATCCCAAGATGAACCTCGTGGCCGATCGCTTCCCTGGCGCCGACGAAATCGACAGCGCCTACCGCACGACCATCGACGTGCTGAAGGCCTATCCGAAGCTCAAGGGTATTCTCGCGTTCGGCTCGAACGGTCCGATCGCCGCCGGCAACGCCGTGAAGGAAAAGCACCTGAGCAAGCGGGTTGCCGTCATAGGCACGGTGCTGCCGTCGCAGGCCAAGGACCTGATCATGGACGGCGTCATTCGGGAAGGTTTCATGTGGAACCCGAGAGAAGCTGGCTCTGCGATGGTTGCCGTCGCCAGATTGGTCCTCGACGGAACGAAAATCGAGGACGGGATGGATGTTCCCGGCCTCGGCAAGGCTACGGTGGATGTTCCCGGAAAGCTCATCAAGGTCGACAAGATCACCCACATCAACAAAGAAACCGTGGATGGCCTGATCGCCCAAGGTCTGTAGCCGTCCTTGCAGGAAATACCGCAGGCGGGTCCGCGCTCGCCTGCGGCAGGACAGATGCCAGCGACTAAGGGTAAAGCCCACTATGACCACATTCCTTGAATTGACCCATGTCTCCAAGCATTTCGGCGGAGTTCGTGCGCTTCGAGATGTCGATCTGTCGCTGGAGGCCGGCGAAGTTCACTGTCTTGTTGGCGAAAATGGTTCGGGCAAATCCACCCTGATCAAGATTATTGCTGGCGTGCAGGCGCCCGATCCAGGTGGTAGCATCGTTCTGGAGGGTCGCGAACATGCGCGTTTGGACCCCATTCTTTCCACCAAGAGTGGCATCCAGGTTATCTATCAGGATCTCTCCCTCTTCCCCAATATGTCCGTGGCGGAGAACATCGCCATCGGCAGCCACATGGGCTTGCCTCGGCTCGCGAATTGGAACCGCATAAATGACATTGCGGCGAAAGCCATGGCCCGCATCAACGTCAATCTCGACCTGGAGACGATGGTGTCGGACCTCTCTATCGCAAACCGGCAACTGGTTGCGATTTGCCGCGCCATGGCCGCCGACGCAAAGCTGGTCATCATGGACGAGCCCACCGCCTCGTTGACCCGGCATGAGGTGGATTCTCTGCTGCGTGTCGTCAACGACCTTAAGAGCAGAGACATTTGCACGGTGTTCGTATCCCACCGTCTCGATGAAGTAATGGAGATAGCCGAGCGCGTAACGGTTCTGCGTGACGGCGGTAAGGTGGGGACCTTCGATGCCAGCGAGATCACTTCACGGCGGCTCGAGACCTTGATGACCGGTCATGAGTTCCACTATGCGCCTCCGCGGCCCGGAGGCGAGGCTGCGGAGGTTGTGCTGGCGGTTCGAAACCTGTCTCGACCAGGCCACTACGAGGATATCAGCTTCGACATTCGCAAAGGAGAGATCGTCGGCCTTACCGGGCTTTTGGGCTCCGGACGGACAGAACTCGCACTCAGCATCTTCGGTATGAATCCACCGTCCCGCGGCACGATTGAAGTCTCCGGAAAGCCGCTGATAGCCAGCTCCAATCGTGTCGCAATAGCCAGCGGCGTGGCTTACGTCCCGGAAGACAGGTTGATGCTCGGCCTGGCGCTGGGGCAGCCCATTTCTGCAAACATCCTCGCGACGGTCCTCGACAGCTTGGCCGGCAAATTCGGCCTCATCAACCCCGCCAAACGTGTAGCCGCAGCCGATGATTGGATCGTTCGCCTGAACACGAAAGTGTCCGACCTCGAAAATCCCGTCGGAACTCTGTCAGGAGGCAACCAGCAACGGGTAGTGTTGGGCAAGTGGATGGCCACAAAACCCCGCGTGCTGATACTCGATAGCCCAACCGTCGGCGTGGACATCAAGGCCAAGGACGGAATCTATGAGATAGTGCACCGATTGGCGGCAGAAGGCGTCGGGGTACTGCTCATCTCCGACGAAGCCCAGGAGGTCTTCTACCACACCCATCGTGTCCTGGTCATGCGGCAAGGCAGGCTCGTCAGCGAAGTGGATCCGCTTTCGTCGACCGAGAGAAATCTGCAGGAGGAAATCTATGCCTAAGACAATTCAACGCTGGACACGAAGTCACGAATTTTGGCTGCTTGCGGTCGTCATCGTATTGTCCCTGTTCCTCACGGCAGCGACGGACAGTTTTCTGACGCTGCAAAACCTTTTTGACCTTCTCACCTCCACTTCGTTTGCAGGCATTCTTGCAGCCGGTCTGCTTGTGGTCTTGGTGTTCGGTGGGATCGACATCTCCTTTACTGCCATAGCCAGCGTCGCTCAATATGTGGCTCTCATGATTGCCAAGACCTATCCAATTGGGTGGTTCGGAGTGTTCCTTGTCGCCTGCTGCACTGGTATACTATGTGGGCTATTCAATGCGGCTATTATTCATAAGGTTCGCATCTCTTCGGTTATTGTGACTATATCCACTCTCAATATTTTTTATGGATTGCTAATATATATCACCCGCGGCGACTATATCACCTCGCTTCCCAGCTATTTCCGCGAAGGGATCTGGTGGTTCGAATTCACCGACAGTAATGGATTTCCTTATGCGATCAATTTCCAGGCGCTGTTGCTAGTGGTCGCATTCTTTATGACCTGGGTCTTGCTCAATAAGACAAACATCGGTCGTCAAATATATGCCATGGGGGGGAATGAGATAGCCGCCGAACGCCTTGGTTTTCATGTCTTCGGCCTGAGGTGCCTTGTCTACGGTTATATGGGGTTCATGGCTGCGATCGCATCAATATCGCAAGCCCAGCTGGCCCAATCGGTTACGCCGACGACGCTCATCGGCAAGGAACTCGAAGTGCTTGCGGCTGTCGTTCTTGGCGGCGCGAGTCTGGCCGGTGGCAACGGCTCCGTGTTTGGCGCCGTACTGGGCGTGATGCTCATCGCAATTTTGCAGAACGGACTGATATTGCTTGGAGTGTCCTCATACTGGAATCAGTTCTTTGTCGGCTGCGTTATTCTGCTTGCGGTCTCGGCGACTGCGCTGTCTCAGCGGCGTCGGCATGCTGGACTCGCGTCCTAGGGAGGAAATTACCATGAAGCCGTCCGCCAATCGATCTCTCATATCCCGTTTCGTTCGAGAGAACGCCACAACGATGACGCTTGCTACCATTTTCATGGCCGTTCTAGCGGTGTTTGGCCTCATTCTCGGCGATCGGCTGCTGAGTGTGGGAACATTTCAGTCGATAGCCTTTCAGACCCCGGAACTTGGCATTCTTGGTCTTGCGATGATGCTTGCGCTCCTTTCCGGCGGGCTGAATTTGTCGATCATTTCGACGGCCAATCTCTGCGCTTTGACGATAGCGTCGGTGTTGCAGTTCACAATTCCGTGGGGCGATGCTGGAAGTGTGCTTTGGCTCACCTGGCAAGTAGGCGCGGTTGCCGCGGGCCTCGCCGTCGCAATTCTGATAGGCCTGTTGAACGGCTTCATCATCGCCTATCTCGGAGTATCCCCCATTCTGGCCACACTGGGGACCATGATCGCCTGCAAAGGTCTTGCCATTGGACTGACGCGTGGAAACGTCTTGTCAGGCTTTCCAGATCCAATCGTTGCGATTGGAAATGGAACCTATCTGGGGGTACCGCTTGCGTTCCTGCTGTTTGTTGCCCTTTGCGTGTTCGTGTCGGTGGTTCTTCGGCGATCATCCTTCGGTCAGAAGGTCTACCTTGTCGGCGCCAACGAGAAAGCTGCCCAGTTCTCGGGCATACATGTCAAACGAGTTTTGCTTTTGACGTATGCCTTATCGGGCGCGCTTGCAGGATGCGGCGGGCTTGTAATGATGGCCCGATTCAATTCTGCCAACGCGTCCTATGGCGAGAGCTTCCTTCTCATCAGCATCCTGGCGGCGGTTCTGGGGGGCATCAATCCATATGGCGGCACCGGAAAAGTATCAGGGTTGTTTGCTGCGTTGCTGCTCTTGCAGCTGATCTCCTCCGCGTTCAATTTGATGAACTTTAGCCAGTTCCTGACAATTGCCATCTGGGGGGCACTTCTGATCGGCGTTTCCGCGCTCCGCTCAGGCACAGGCATATTCGATCGGTTGCACCTCTTCGAATTCTGGAGAGCAAAGAGCGCCGTGTCCGAAAACCCCTGATCTGTTCGTCTTGGAAAGTGGACGGAGGATGCCTTAACGACAGTGGCGCTCAAAAATGTCTGCACCAAACCACGAAGCTGAGCCGGCGTGGAGCACCATCGATGTGTGGAATTGCCGAGCGATTGTCACTTGCCGAATAGATATGAGGAGAAGTTCAGTTCATGGACAAGCTTGCGCAATTGCGTCAAATGACGACGGTAGTCGCCGACACCGCCGACGTTGAAGCCGTCAAGCGCCTCAAGCCAATGGATTGTACCACCAATCCCACCATTGTGCTCCAGGCGCTAAAAACTCCTATCTACGATGAAGATTTTGAGGAAGCATTCGAGTGGGGGAGCAAGGCCTCCGCCGAGGGCGCGCTATACCTTCGCCGCGCTGTGGATGTGAAGAATATCTGGATCCCCTACGGAGATTAAGGGCTCCAACTCTGGTCATGCGGGCGGGAGGAGAACCGCACCGGCAGGCGAGAACGACGGAATTTGAGGGAATCGCAGAGTTGTAACGGACTTGCGGTTATGGGCTCGGTTTTGCGGCACGAGGTGCTGCGAAATGGTGCAACTAAGGGAGGATTTTCATGCTGAAAAATATCGATCCGGCTCTGAATGCGGATGTGCTGCACGCGCTCCGATCCATGGGGCATGGCGACACGGTCGTCGTTTCCGACACCAATTTTCCTTCGGATTCCATTGCCCGGCAAACGGTGCTCGGCAAGCTGTTGCGGATAGACAATGTGTCGGCCGCCCGCGCCATCAAAGCTATTCTTTCGGTAATGCCGCTGGATACGCCGCTACAGCCGTCCGCCGGGCGAATGGAAATCATGGGCGCGCCGGACGAGATCCCTCCCGTGCAACAGGAAGTCCAGGCCGTTGTCGACGGCGCCGAGGGCAAACCGGCGCTAATGTATGGCATCGAGCGTTTCGCCTTCTATGAGGAGGCAAAAAAGGCCTACTGCGTCATCACCACGGGCGAAAACCGCTTCTACGGCTGCTTCCTCTTCACCAAAGGCGTCATTCCGCCGGAAACCGTTTGAGGGGAAACGATAATGAAGGTGGGTGTTTCGATCCTCGGGATTTTCGTCGTCGGCTTCTCGGCAGCGCTGTCGCGGGGCGTTACTCCGGTCGAGGCCGTGCGCTTCGGCTGCGCGACCGCCGGTATTGCGGTGACGCGGCGGGGTACCGCGCCTGCAATGCCGAAGATCGAGGAAATCGAGGCACTTCTCCAGAAAGGAGGCGCAGCATGACCCGCAACGATCCGATCAAACACTTCTTCATCTGGCCGGCGCTGCTGATCGTGCTGGTGATCTCGATCTTCCCGCTGATCTATTCGCTGACCACCAGCTTCATGAGCCTGCGCCTCGTGCCGCCGATCCCCGCGCGTTTCGTCGGCTTCGGCAACTATACGGAACTGCTTCAGAATCCGCGCTTCTGGAGTGTCACCTGGACGACGACGGTCATCGCTTTTGTCGCGGTGACGCTGCAGTATGTCATCGGTTTTTCCGTGGCGCTGGCGCTCAACCGTCGGGTGCCCGGCGAAGGTTTGTTCCGGGTCAGCTTCCTGGTGCCAATGCTGGTGGCGCCCGTTGCCGTTGCACTCATTGCCCGCCAGATCCTCAACCCCACGATGGGCCCGCTCAATGAGCTGATGACCGTCTTCGGTTTTCCCAACCTGCCGTTTCTGACGCAGACCAGATGGGCTATCGGCGCCATCATTACCGTCGAAGTGTGGCAGTGGACACCCTTCGTCATCCTGATGCTTCTTGCCGGGCTGCAAACCCTGCCGGACGACGTCTACGAGGCTGCCGCGCTTGAAAATGCCAGTCCCTGGCAGCAGTTCTGGGGGATCACTTTCCCGATGATGCTGCCGATTTCGGTGGCTGTGGTCTTCATCCGCCTCATCGAGAGCTACAAGATCATCGATACGGTGTTCGTGATGACCGGCGGAGGACCTGGCATTTCGACCGAAACGCTCACCTTGTTCGCCTATCAGGAGGGCTTCAAGAAGTTCAACCTCGGCTACACCTCCGCCCTGTCCTTCCTGTTCCTGATCGTCATTACCGTGATCGGGCTCGTCTATCTCGCCATCCTGAAGCCCTATCTGGAGAAGCACAAATGAGCGTGCGTGACCTCAAAGGAGCCGGCCGCTGGTGGGCGCTCGCAGGCTGCCTGCTCTGGCTGGCCTTCACGTTCTTCCCGCTTTACTGGGTGGCGATCACCTCGTTCAAATCGCCGCTCGGCGTCGTCGGCGGGCCGACCTATGTTCCATTTGTCGATTTCGACCCGACGCTGACAGCCTGGAGCGAGCTTCTGTCGGGCGCGCGCGGCCAGTTCTATAACACCTTTATCGCTTCGACGATCGTCGGGCTTTCGGCATCGGTACTGGCCACCTTTATCGGATCAATGGCAGCCTATGCTCTGGTGCGCTTCACCTTCGAGGTCAGGCTGCTGTCCGGCGTAATTTTCGTCGTCGTTGCCTTTGGCGGATATCTGCTTGGCCGCCATGTGCTGGGCTTGGGACAGGCTATTTCGCTGATCTTTGCCTTTGTTGCAGCGCTTGCGCTCGCCATCGGCTCCAGCCGAATGAAGCTTCCAGGGCCGCTCCTCGGCAATGATGATATCGTCTTCTGGTTCGTGAGCCAGCGCATGTTTCCGCCGATCGTCGCCGCCTTCGCATTGTTCCTGATGTATACGGAAATGGGCAAGATGGGCATCAAGCTGGTGGATACCTATACGGGTCTTACCTTCGCCTATGTCGCTTTCTCGCTGCCGATCGTGATCTGGCTGATGCGCGATTTCTTCGCGGCGCTGCCAGTCGAGGTGGAGGAGGCGGCGATGGTCGACAATGTGCCGTCGTGGAGGATTTTCTTCGGTATTGTCCTGCCCATGTCCAAGCCGGGCCTGATCGCGACATTCATGATCACGCTCGCCTTCGTCTGGAACGAATTCCTGTTCGCACTCTTCCTGACCAATGCCAAATGGCAGACCCTTCCCATTCTCGTCGCAGGCCAGAACAGCCAACGCGGCGATGAATGGTGGGCGATATCGGCAGCCGCCCTGGTCGCGATCATACCCATGGTCGTCATGGCGGGCATTTTGAGCAGGCTGATGCGGTCTGGCCTGCTTTTAGGAGCGATAAAGTGACCGTTCAACAACCCTAGTCATTGTTCAATTCCCGGGAGGAAAACATGAGAAGATTGCTATTGAGTTCAACGGCCGCAGTACTACTTGCCGCGGCGGGCATCACATCCGCGCTCGCGTGCGAACCGGACTACACCGGTGTCACGCTCACCGCCACGACGCAGACAGGCCCCTATATCGCCTCTGCGCTGCAACTCGCGGCCAAGGGCTGGGAAGAAAAGACCTGCGGCAAGGTGAATGTCGTCGAATTTCCGTGGTCGGAACTCTATCCGAAAATCGTAACCTCGTTGACCTCGGGAGAAGACACGTTCGACGTGGTCGCCTTCGCACCGGCCTGGGCACCGGACTTTACCGACTATCTCTCGGAAATGCCGAAAGCGATGCAATCGGGTGCCGACTGGGAGGACATTGCCCCGGTTTACCGCGAGCAACTGATGGTCTGGAACGGCAAGGTCCTGTCGCAGACCATGGACGGTGACGCCCATACCTATACCTACCGCATCGATCTGTTTGAAAACGCCGAAAACCAGAGCGCCTTCAAGGCAAAGTATGGCTACGATCTAGCCCCGCCGAAGACATGGAAGCAGTATCTCGACATCGCTGAATTCTTTCAGCAGCCGGATAAGGGCCTCTGGGGCACGGCGGAAGCCTTCCGCCGTGGTGGCCAGCAATTCTGGTTCCTGTTCAGCCATGTTGCCGGTTACACAAGCCATCCCGACAATCCGGGCGGCATGTTCTTCGATCCGGATACGATGGATGCGCAGGTCAACAATCCGGGCTGGGTTCGCGGCCTTGAGGAATATATCCGCGCCTCCAAGCTCGCACCGCCGAACGCGCTCAACTTCTCCTTCGGCGAAGTCAATGCCGCCTTTGCGGGCGGACAGGTCGCGGAATCGATCGGCTGGGGCGACACCGGCGTCATCGCCGCCGACCCGAAACAGTCGAAGGTTGCTGGCAATGTCGGTTCGGCATCGCTGCCGGGCTCGGACGAAATCTGGAACTACAAGACCAAGAAGTGGGACAAGCAGGCCGAGGTCGTCCAGACCTCCTTCATGGCCTTCGGTGGCTGGCAGGCGGCTGTTCCGTCGTCCTCCAAGAACCAGGAGGCGGCCTGGAACTATATCCACTTCCTGACGAGCCCGGCGGTTTCCGGTCAGGCGGCGATTACCGGCGGCACAGGCGTCAACCCTTATCGCCTTTCGCATACGACAAATACCAAGTTGTGGTCGAAGATCTTTTCCGAGCGCGAGGCTAAGGAATATCTCGGCGCGCAGAAGGACGCCGTCACAGCGAAAAACACGGCGCTCGATATGCGCCTGCCGGGCTACTTCTCCTACACGGAAATTCTCGAGATCGAGCTTTCCAAGGCATTGGCTGGAGAGGTGACGCCCCAGCAGGCGCTGGATACCGTGGCTGACGGATGGAACAAACTTACGGACGAGTTCGGCCGTGACAAACAACGGGCAGCCTATCGCTCGTCAATGGGCCTGGCTGCGAAGTAGGCCGTCTTCAATAAATCCCATCCCGGCTCTGCGGGGTGGGATCAGCATCGTTGGCAGAGGAAGGGACCATCGCCGCTTCGGGTAGGCGATGGAATTCTCATGAAAAGGTTGCAGCATGTCGCAGGTGCGTTTGGATCAGGTCACCAAGTCCTTTGGTAGCGTTGCGGTCATTCCTCCGCTCGATCTGGTAATTTCGGATAAGGAATTCGTGGTTCTCGTCGGGCCTTCGGGTTGTGGGAAGACAACCACGCTGCGAATGATTGCTGGGCTGGAACAGGCGACGTCTGGAGAAATCCGCATCGGCGAGCGGGACGTTACTGCGTTGCGTCCGGGGCTGCGCAACTGTTCGATGGTGTTTCAAAATTATGCACTCTATCCGCATATGACAGTCGCCGAAAACATTGGCTACGGCATGAAGGTGCGTGGAATGCCGAAAGAGGACATCGACACTGCTGTTGCAAATGCTGCGCGCATTCTCAATCTCGGCGCCTATCTCAATCGCAAACCGAGTGCGCTTTCGGGCGGTCAACGTCAGCGCGTCGCCATCGGGCGCGCCATTGTACGCCAGCCCGATGTTTTTCTGTTCGATGAACCGCTATCCAATCTGGACGCCAAGCTGCGCATCGAAATGCGCACCGAGATCAAGCTGCTGCACCGCCGTCTGCAGACCACGATCGTCTATGTGACGCACGACCAGGTGGAGGCGATGACCATGGCCGACCGGGTCGTGGTGATGAACCAGGGTCGGATCGAACAGGCCGCCGACCCGATCACGCTTTATGAATCGCCGAAGAACCTCTTCGTCGCCGCTTTCATCGGCGCGCCCAGCATGAATTTTGTTCAAGGACGGTTGGAGGCCGGCGACGGCGGCGTTGTCTTCCGGGCGGAAGGCGACGTGGCGATTGCCGTTCCCGCACGCATGGAGGAGCATCTCTCGGGAGGTATTGGCCAGGCTGTCGTTCTCGGTATTCGGCCAGAGCACACGATGACCGCGGACAGCACCTTTCCGACGATTCGCGTGCACGTCGCGGATATCGAGCCTCTCGGCCCGCACACGCTTGCCATCGGTAAAGCTGGTGCGAGTGCGTTTACCGCTCAGATTCACGCTTCATCCAGGGTCAGACCGGAGGACACGATCGATGTTCCGATCGATCCGGAAAAGATGCATTTCTTCTTGAAAAGTACTGGTGAGGCTCTGAGACGCTGAACCTGCGGGGTGTCACCGTTCAACTGGGTCTGGCCGCGACATTGCCATCTTTTTCTCTCAAAGCTGCAGTTCCATAAATTAGGTTATGCGATACGTTATTGTAGCCGCAAAGTTGAAGTGTCCTGTTTCTGCAAAGTTGGAATGTCACACTCCCCGCGTTTGATGACGTGGGAGATTGCCGATGGGACTGATTGCGATGAGCGAGCGTGACCTGCAGCGGATCGAGGTTTTGTCGAAAGTCATCGACGGTCGAATGACGTTGGTGTCGGCGGCGCATGTTCTGGCGCTGAGCGAGCGCCAGGTGCGCCGGCTGTTGGAGCGGATCAGAACGGGTGGCGCGGCGTCGATCCGGCACAAGGCGATCGGCCGGCTGTCGAACAACCGGATCAACGATGGGCTTCGCGATTATGCTTTGACGCTCATTCGCGAGCGCTATTGGGATTTCGGGCCGACGCTGGCGGCCGAGAAGCTTGCAGAGCTCGATGGGCTGACGGTGTCGCGCGAGACGCTTCGGCAATGGATGACGGCGGCCGGTATCTGGCAATCGCGCCAGCAGCGTCGCAGCTTCCATCAGCCACGATTGCGGCGTGAGGCTTATGGTGAGCTGGTGCAGATCGACGGCTCCGAGCATCGCTGGTTCGAAGATCGTGGGCCACCATGTACGCTTTTGGTGTTCATCGACGATGCGACGGGCAAGCTGATGCAGTTGCGCTTTGTGCGCTCGGAAAGCGCCTTCAGTTATTTTGCGGCGCTGGAACTCTATCTGCAGGATCACGGGGCGCCGGTGGCGTTTTATTCCGACAAGCATTCGGTGTTCCGGGTGGCGAAGAAGGACGCCAAGGGCGGCCAGGGCATGACCCAGTTCGGCCGGGCGCTTTGCGAGCTAAACATCGAGATTCTTTGCGCAAATTCAAGCCAGGCCAAGGGCCGCGTCGAGCGCATGAACCAGACATTGCAGGACCGATTGATCAAGGATATGCGATTGGCAGGGATCTGCGACATGCAGGCGGGCAATGCGTTTCTGCCGACGTTCATGGAAGGCTACAACGCGCGGTTTGCGGTTGCCCCTGCCCGATCTGACAATCTGCACCGGCCGGTGAACCTGGCGTTGGACCGGCTCAAGGACATTCTGTGCAAGCGTGAGCAGCGGTATGTCGGGGCGCAGCTGACATTCTCGTTCGAGCGCCAGCGGATCATGCTGGAAGAGACCGATATCACGCGTGGGCTGGTCGGCCGCTATGTCGAGACCTATGCCTATGCCGATGGCCGGCTCGACGTGCGCTGGAAGGGCCATTCGCTGTCCTATCGGGTGTTCGACAAGGACCAGCGGGTGACGCATGCAGCGATCACCGACAACAAGCGGCTTTCCGACGTGCTGACCTACATCAAGGAACAGCAGGATCAGCGATTGCCGCCGAAGGTGAAGACCAACAGCGAGAAGAACGGTTACACACCGCGGGGCCGCAAGCCGGGCAAGCAGACGGATTTCATGAATGATCCAGTCGTCATCGCCAAGCGGCTTCGAGCGCTGTCCCGGCAGCAGGCGGCGGAATGACCGGCTGCTCCAACTGTCAAAGCTAAAGCCGGTTGGTGCGTCTCACCCGCCCCCTCCCTTCCCTTGCAACCCGGCCCAGCCGGTCCGGTCGGGGGCTTGCCGCAGCGCAAGGACATGTCGAGTGTTGCATTTCTAAATGGCTGAAGACGCGCCCAAAGTGACATTTCTACTTTGCAAACCGGCGGACAATTCAACCTTGCCGCCACAGTTATTGTAGGGGCTATTTAGTAATGCGACAGTTGGGCCAGTTAGAGATGCGACAGTCTCGCCTCTCGACGCACTGGTCAAAGCCAATGTTGGGAGCAAGGATGACGATCTTCAGCCTGGTCGAGACCATGA
>NZ_JABDWC010000037.1:0-48758 GCF_019685155.1 Rhizobium sp. NZLR1b | reverse complement strand
GCGGACCCCAGCAGTGCTGCCAGCATCTGGCCGGTCTGGTTCGAATCGTCGTCGATCGCCTGCTTGCCGACGATGACAAGACCCGGCTGCTCGGCATCAACGATGCCCTTGAGGATCTTGGCGACGGCGAGCGGCTCGACGGCATCGTCGGTCTCGACCAGGATCGCCCGGTCGGCGCCCATGGCAAGGGCGGTCCGCAGCGTCTCTTCGGCCTTGGCCGGACCGATCGAAACGACGATCACTTCCTCGCACCTGCCGGCTTCCTTCAGCCGCAGCGCCTCTTCCACCGAGATTTCGTCGAACGGGTTCATCGACATCTTCACATTGGCAAGCTCGACACCCGTGCCGTCCGGCTTCACCCGGATCTTGACGTTGTAGTCGACGACCCGTTTGACGGGCACGAGAATCTTCATGGGGGGTCCTTCCTTCACGGGAAACTGGCTTCAACGAAAATGCCCGCTCGCGCGCCGCTCCGATTGTCGAATGGCGACATCGATACGCGCTTTTCCTCCAAATACAACGCTTCTATGCCGCCGGTAGACGATTCGCCGGGCAATATATGAACGTTTACGTTCACGTCAATATTGTTGTCAGCGTCGGCCCCAGGGAAGGCGCTGCGCAGTGCGCCCATCCGTGCCGGCGGCGATGGCAGGGCCGGCGCCAGGATCGCTTCTCACGGCGCGGGGCGTGACGATCTCCCGGTCGAACAGCGGTACACCGGGTCGGCGCAACACCAGGATCAGAAGAGCCCCGGCAAGGATGCCGCCGACATGCGCGCCCCAGGAAACATCGCCATCCGGTGCGATCGCCAGCATGAAGAACTGCTGGCCGATCCACAAAAGCAGCGGGATGAAGGCAGGCAAGGGCAGGGGCAAACGGAAGAATACCAGCACCCAGACCTTGACGCGCGGATGCAGCATGACATAGGCGGCGACGACGCCGGAGATCGCCCCCGAGGCTCCAACCAGCGGTGCCTGCGAGGCCATGGCCAGCAGACCGTGGCAGAGCGCGCCGGCGGCTGCACAGACGACGTAGAAAATCAGGAAGCGCAAGTGTCCCATCGCGTCCTCGACATTGTCGCCAAAGACCCAGAGAAAAATCATGTTGGACGCCAGATGCCAGAAGCCGGAATGGACGAAGGCATAGGTGAGGTAGGTCAGCGGTTCCGGCACGATTTCCAGCCCCTGCGCCAGCACCGCGTCACCGAAGGCGATCGCCGGGATATAGCCGAGCCCGACGGTCGTCGCCTGGGCGGCCTGCTCGCTCTCCAGGCTGGTCACAAGCCAGACCGCGACATTCAATGCGATCAGTGAGAGCGTCACCCACTGAACCTTGATATATTTCAGCGTATTGGCGTCGTGAAAAGGTATGAACATAAGGCCCCCCGGCGATCGCGACCGCGGCAAGCCTATCTGTTTTTTCCCGGAACCCAAAGCACATCCGCATGGCCGCGATCATTTGCATGACGCGCGGCGACGAAGAAGAAATCGGAGAGCCGATTGACATATTTCATCGCTGCCTCGCTGACGATTTCACCGTCGGTGCGGGCAAGCGCCACCATCAAACGTTCGGCGCGCCGCGCAATCGTCCGGGCAAGATGCAGATGTGCGGCGGCCGGGCTGCCGCCCGGCAGGATGAAGGATTTCAGCGGTTCCAGGCCGGCATTCAACTGGTCGATTTCGCGTTCCACGCGGTCGACCTGCGCCTCGACGATCCGCAGCGGTTCGTAGGCCGGCGGCTCGCCGGTATCGGGTGTGGCGAGATCGGCGCCGAGATCGAAGAGGTCGTTCTGGATCGACATCAGCATAGCGTCGAGCTCGGGCAAGCCGGCCGTGTGCAGTCGCGCCAGGCCGATGGCGGAATTGGCTTCGTCGATCGTGCCATAGGCCTCGACGCGGAGATCGTCCTTTGTCCGGCGCGGCCCGGAAACCAGCCCTGTGGTGCCGTCATCGCCGGTTTTGGTGTAGATCTTGTTGAGTTTTACCATGCCGCACCGCCTATTGGTGGGAAGGCTGAACCACTCCACCCTTCGTCATGCTCGGGCTTAACCCGAGCATCCACATGGCATTCACTAGCAGTCGTGGCACGGATCCTCGGCTCAAGGCCTGGGGTGACGGAAGGTGGAGTTGGCATTGTCGCAAAATTTGCCGCTGCGTACAGAACCACCGCGTCGTGCATGGCCTCACCTCCCTCATTCCTGTGCTCGTCACAGGAATCCACCGCGCCCAGGTCTTTGGGCGCGGGAGAGGCTTTTGAACGTCTGATTTTGTTATTCACCGCGCGGACGCGCGGTGGCTGGATTCCTGTGACGAGCACAGGAATGAGGGAGTTCGAGGAGACGATAGTACCCAATTTTATCCCTCTGTCGTTAGATTGCCCGGTCACGTCGGCCGGCCACCACCGGTCAGCCAGAGCGTCACCATGATCAGGACGACGGCGATTGCCTGTAGCAGGACGCGAAGCTGCATCAGCTTGTTGGAACGGTTGGCATCGCCGCCCTTCATCATATTGAAGAGGCCGCGGATCAGGACGAGGGCGACGGCGCCCATGACGATGATCGCAAGGATATAGGTGACCGTGGACATGGCATTCAGCTTTCTCAGTCCGTCCAGCGCATCAGGCGGTAGAAGAGGTCTGCCGGAAGCAGCCGCTTCAGGAACATGCCCTGCTTGGCCGGAGTCGTTACAGGATAATGTGGCCTTGGATTTTTCGAGTTCAATGCGTGTTTCAATACGGAATAGACTGCTTCCGGGCCAAGCTTATGGCGGCTGACCGGGCCAGATCCATTAAGTCTTGCCAGTTGCTTGACATAGTCGGCCGCGTGCGGCGAATTCTCAAGGTCGATATGCTCCTTGATCTTTGCGAGCGCGTTGGCGGTGAAACGCGTGGCGATCGGTCCCGGCTCGATCAGGCTCACATGGATGCCACTGCCCTGTAGCTCCATGCGCAAGGTGATGCTGAGGCCTTCGAGCGCGAATTTGGAAGCGGTGTAGGCGCCGCGATAGCG
Source organism: Rhizobium sp. NZLR1b (assembly GCF_019685155.1). Lineage (NCBI taxonomy): Bacteria > Pseudomonadati > Pseudomonadota > Alphaproteobacteria > Hyphomicrobiales > Rhizobiaceae > Rhizobium > Rhizobium sp. NZLR1b. The sequence continues at coordinate 45,751 of NZ_JABDWC010000037.1, read as the reverse complement.
ATAGGGCACGACGCCGAGGATCGACGAGCACTGCACGATCCGCCCCTCTCGGCGTTTGCGCATCGCCGGGATGATCTGCCGCGTCAGTTCGTGCCAGCCAAAGAAATTCGCCTCGAACTGGGCGCGCAACGCGGCCGTCGAAAGATCTTCGACGGCGCCCGGCTGGCCGTAGGCGCCATTGTTGAAAAGCGCGTCGATGCGGCCGCCGCTGCGTTCCAGGACCGCGTCGACCAGCTCCGAAATCGTCTCGGACCTGGCATAGTCCATCAGCAAGGCTTCAATGCCGTCTGCCTCCAGCCCCGGCAGGTCTTCCGCCTTGCGCACCGTCGCAAAGACGCGCCAGCCATCGGCTTTCAGAGCCCGCACGCAATGAGCGCCGATGCCGGACGAGCATCCGGTCACGACGATGGTACGCTCTCCCGCCATGGAATGATTCCTGTACAAAATGGGACTCGTTTCCCATATTCGGCCAGAGGATACAATCTGGAAAGCCGGAGACGGAATGCCGAAGGCGCTGCGCACGATCTACGACGTGGTCTACGACGCGATCTGTCATATGATCGAGGACGACGGCTTTGCCATGGCGAGCCATGTGGCGCTGTCCAGCCTGCTTGCGGTTTTCCCCTTCCTGATCTTCGGCACGGCGCTTGCAAGCTTCCTCGGCGCCGATCAATTTTCCTCGACCGCCATCCATCTGATCTTCGACACCTGGCCCGAGGCGATTGCCAAGCCGCTCGCCGACCAGGTGCTGCAGGTGTTGACAATTCCGCGCGGCGGGCTGCTGACGATCTCGGTGCTGGCGGCCGCCTATTTCGCCTCGAACGGCGTCGAGGCGCTGCGCATCTCGCTCAACCGCGCCTACCGGGTGCAGGAGACGAGACCGTGGTATTTCACCCGACTCGCGAGCCTCGGCTATGTGCTGATCGCGGTGATCATCTTTGCGGCGATCAGCATCCTGCTGGTCGCCGTGCCGCTGGCGCTCGATTATGCCAGGAACTGGTTTCCGCTGTTTGCCGACACGCTCGACATCGTCTTCAGCTGGCGCATTTACGGCACGCTGGTGGTTCTGACGGTCGGATTGCTGGTCATGCATCTCTGGTTGCCGGCAGGCAAGCGGCGGGTCTTTGATGTCATCCCGGGCGTGCTGCTGACCCTGCTTCTCTGGCTCGCCGGCGCGCTGATCTTTGCCTATTATCTGGCGACCTTCGCCAATTATACCGCAACCTATGCCGGCCTCGCCTCGGTCATGATCGTGCTGATCTTCCTCTACATGATCGGCGTCATCTTCATCATCGGGGCGGAGATCAATGCAGCGCTGATCAAATTCCGCGTCTTCCGGATGTTCTCCCACACGCTTTCGATCGTCGGCAGAGAGCGTGCCGAACGGGCATCAGAGCCCGACAAGGCGGCGAATATCGGCCCATGACATGCCGCGGGCGCGCAATTCGCCAAGCCCGCTGTCGCCGTCGCTTTTCGAAAGCTTGCGGCCGGCCGCATCGAGAATGAGACGGTGATGGTGATAGATCGGTTGCGGCAGGTCGAGCAACACCTGCAGCAGGCGGTGCACCGATGTCGCGGGGAAGAGGTCGAGGCCGCGCACGACGTGGGTGACGCCCTGCAGCGCATCGTCGACGACGACTGAAAGATGATAGCTCGACGGGGCGTCCGAGCGCGACAGGATGACATCGCCCCAGACTTCGGGGTCGGCGGCGATCTCGCCCGATCTGCCGTCGCCGGTTTCGGTCCAGAACAGCAGTTCGCCGATCAGGTCCAGCGCCTTGCGCATATCGAGCCGCCAGGCATGTTTCTTTCCCGAGGTCAGCATTTCCCGCCACTCGTCTTCCGGGCGCTCGCGATCGTTTGCGGGATAGTGTGGCGTGCCGTCGGGATCGCGCGGCCAGGATTCACCGGCCGCCTCATAGGCAGCGACGCGCGCCTTCACCTCGCCTCGGGTCAGGAAGGCCGGATAGACCAGGCCGCGCTCGATCAGCGCGTGCAGTACTGCCTGATATTCGGGGAAATGTTCCGACTGGCGCCGCACCGGGCTTTCCCAGCCGATATCAAGCCAGTCGAGATCGCTCAGGATGCCGGCCTCGAACTCTGGAGTGCAGCGCGCCTGGTCGATATCCTCGATGCGCAGCAGCAGGCGCCCACGCGCGATCGCCGCCATGTCGCGGTTCAGGAGAGCCGAGAGGGCATGGCCGAGATGCAACTGTCCGTTGGGACTCGGCGCAAAACGAAAGACAGGTTTTTGACGCTCGCTCGTGGTCATGCTTTCTTCTGCCATGGATTTAGGTTTTGAACCACTGCGAGGCGATGTGCAGATCATCCGCAACGAAGACGACGTCAGCCGGGGGCTCGAAGCACTGCTTCGTGTCGATCCACGCCTTGTGCCGATCGCGGTGGATGCAGGGCCCGTTCCGCTGCGGTTGCGCGAACCGGGTTTTGCCGGCCTTGCCCATATCATCGTCTCACAAATGGTATCGCGCGCCAGTGCCGAGGCGATCTGGCGGCGCATGCTGCCGGCGGACGGTCTTTTGACCGCCGAGGGCTATGCGCTGCTTCACGCCGAGGCCTGGCGTGAATTCGGCCTGTCACGCGCCAAGGCTGAGACCCTGTCGCGGATCGCCGAAGCCGTTGCCTCCGGCCGCCTCGATCTTTCCGGGCTCTGCCTGATGCCGCCTGAAGAAGCGCTTGGCGAACTCACCGCGCTGAAGGGCGTCGGTCCGTGGACGGCGGAGGTCTATCTGATGTTCTGCGGCGGCCATGCCGATGTCTTTCCGGCCGGCGATGTCGCGCTTCAGAATGCCGTCGGCGCGGCATTCGGTCTCGCGGCCCGGCCTGAAGCAAAGGCTCTGGCTGCCTTGGCGGAACCCTGGTCGCCGTGGCGCTCCGTGGCGGCCCGGCTTTTCTGGGCCTATTACGCCGCGAAAACGCGCCGCGACATGGTGCCGACCAGCTGATCGGCAACACTCTTCAAATTGCCTTTATCCTCTGAATTTATTGGACTTCACAATCCTGTAACAACCGGCCTAATATACAGGTGCAGATGCCGAATCGATCAGGAGAGTCCCTTGACGATTGCAGTCTCCCCACAGGCCCTGCCAGCGCTCGTCCTGAACGCTGACTTCCGGCCACTGAGTTATTATCCCTTGTCGCTGTGGTCCTGGCAGGACGCGATCAAGGCGGTATTTCTCGACCGCGTGAACATCATCGCGGAATACGAGCATTCGGTTTCCTCGCCGAGTTTCTCGATGCGGCTTCCGAGTGTCGTGTGTCTCAAGACCTACGTTCAGCCGTCCCGCAATCCCGCTTTCACCCGGTTCAACGTGTTCCTGCGCGACCGGTTCGAATGCCAGTATTGCGGCGCCCATGACGATCTGACCTTCGACCACGTCATCCCGCGCGCCCATGGCGGCGAGACCACCTGGGAGAATGTCGTGGCAGCCTGTTCGCCCTGCAATCTGCGCAAGGGCAGCAAGCTTCCCAAGCAGGCAAGCATGTTCCCGTCGCAGAAGCCCTATCAGCCGACGGTGCAGGATCTGCACAATAACGGCAGGCTGTTCCCGCCAAACTATCTGCATGACAGCTGGCTCGACTATCTCTACTGGGATACCGAACTGCAGCCTTGATCAAGCGGCTTTGCGAACGCCTGCGAAGGCGAAGGCTGCGAGCAGAATTCCGGCAATCACGTTCCAGCCCGCAAAAGACAGGCCGAGCACCCTGAGTGCTGCATCGGTGCAGGATGGGCCCTTGATCGTGTTGAGTTCGCCGAGCAGATCGCCGGCATTGGTCGTCATGCTGCTGGCCGTCGTCGAGCAGGTGGCCGGGCCGGCCCAGAAATGCCATTCGACGCCGGCGTGATAGACGCCCATGCCCGCGGTGACCAGCATTAGCATGCCGGCGGCAAGAATGAGCGCGCGGGTGATCCAGTTCGGCAGGCCGACGAGTTCCGAAATCGCTGCGAGGATGGCGATCGGGATGGCGTAATAATAAGGCTGGCGCTGCAGCAGGCAGAGTGCGCAGGGAATGTAGCCGCCGATATATTGGAAACCAAGCGCCGTGCCGACCGCGGCCGCCATGCCGATGGCGAGCAATATGGAATAGACAAACCCGGGGCGGGCGAGCGGCGAGGAAGTGGCAGTCATGGCGGAACTCCGCGAAGTTGGCTTAGTGGCACGATGCCGAAAAGCGCGAGCGGTTTTCGGACAACCTTATGTTCTAGTGAGCGAGGTAGCGGTAGGCGATGTATAAAACGATCACGGCAGTTGCACCGAAGCCGACGATCTGGCCGAGGCGCTTCTCGATGAAGTCCCGGATCGGTTCGCCGTAGCGGCGCAGCAGCCAGGCGAGGAAGAGGAAACGCGCCCCGCGCGCAACGATCGCCGAAACAATGAAAAGGCCCAGATTGACGTGAATGACGCCGGACAGGATTGTGACGATCTTGATCGGCGGCAGATGCGCAACACCTGATGTGACAAGCAGCAGCAGGATCGTCTCGTAGGTGACATAGGCTTTCATCTGCTCGAAGGCGTCGAGCTTGCCGTAGAATTCGAGAACCGGCCGGGCCACCGTCTCATAGGCGTAATAGCCGAGCGCCCAGCCGGCGATGCCGCCGAGCACGGAAGCGATGGTCGCGATCAACGCGTAGCGATAGGAGCGCTCCGGCTTGGCAAGCGCCATCGGCAGGAAAAGCACATCGGCGGGGACGAGAAAGATGGAGCTTTCGACGAAGGCGATGACGGCGAGCCAGACTTCGGCCGATTTGCGCGAGGCCAAAGACATGGTCCAGTCGTAAAGTCTGCGGAGCATTCCGTTCCCTTCCTGTTGCAGTGCGAAAAGCTTTAGGGGGCGTGTGCGGCGCTGTAAATGCTTGCCCGTGTCCTTCGTGCCACCCCTGTCCAAAAATTTTCGTGATGTGGGGCATCGGCGCCTCTCCCAAGATTTCATGGGATGGCGAATCGGCGATTCTCCGGCAAGCTGTCTCAGAGCATGATACCGAAAACTGTGGGCGGTTTTCTTAAGACATCATGCTCCAGCCGAATTGGGGCGACTGCAGGGTGGCATGAGCATGTTCAAAGTGATTGAAGGCGGCCGCGGGCAGGCCGTGCACATGGTTGAGCGGTTCGAAGAGGGCGGCGGGCCGAGCCGAGACGACGTGCGCCGGGAGGCGGCGCGGCGGTTGAGTGCCAGCGGCTATCATCTCTCGCGCATCCGGGAGTTCGCGACCGGCGTGCCGATGCTGGCGTCTCTTCAATACCTGTCGCTGCAGATCGATTTTGCGGCCGAGAGCTTGTCGCGACTCGATCCGATCCCGGAGGATTTCCGCGCCGATGGCTATTGGCCGGCAGGCTGAGCAATCGTGCTATCGCCGAGACATGCGCCCATGTTGCGTCATGAGAGATCCATCGATTTTTCCCATTGCTGACGCTGGTCGTTCATCTCCGTGCGTTTCTGGGCCATTTCGCTGACTGCGGCGCGCAAATTGGGATGACGCGCCATGAACATGTTGAAGTCGCGCCGCTCGAGCACCTCGAACTGGCAGAAGTCGACGGCAATGACGTCGGCAGTGCGCCGTCCGCCGGTCAGAAGCGCCATTTCGCCGAAAAAGGCACCGGGCTCCAGGCGGATCGCGCCACTGGCGAGGCGGACTTCCACCGCTCCCGATGAGATAAAATACATGCCGTCGCCGCGATCGCCGCGGCGGATGACGCGCTCGCCGGGCGGCGCGGATTTCGCCTTGAAGAGCAGCAGCAGTTCCTCTTGCGCGTCTTCGTCGACCTCAGAGAATAGCGGGAAAGTCTCGATCAGCTGCTGCATCTTCAGTTGATGCTCGCGTTCGCGCTCCTCACCGAGCGCCTTGATTTTTTCCAGTTCCTTGCCGAGCGCCTTCTGCCTCTTCCTGCCGTAGCTTTCCCAAAGGGAGGGCCATTTCGAATGGATATATTTCTTCAGCCCGTCGGTCGCGAAGATTACGATGGGATTGAGTGTGATCGACAGGATTGCCGCAGCAAGGATCAGATCCTGGCCCTCATGCGGCAGCAGCCCAAGCGAGACACCGAGGCCGGCGAGGATGAAGGAGAATTCGCCGATCTGGGCAAGGCCGCCGGCCAAGGTCAGCCCCAGGCCGATCGGATATCGCAGCAGCATGACGATCGTGAAGGTGATGATGCCCTTGCCGAGGATGATGAGCGCCAGCGCGCCGATCACCGCCAGCGGCTGGCGCACCAGGATCGATGGGTCGAAGAGCATGCCGACGGAGACGAAGAACAGCACGGAGAAGGCATTCTGCAACGGCAGCGAGTCGGCCGCTGCCCTGTGGCTGAGCTGGGATTCGCTCATGACGACGCCGGCAAAAAAGGCGCCGAGCGCGAAGGAGACGCCGAAGATCGCCGCCGAGCCGAAGGCGATGCCGAGGGCGATCGCCAGTACCGTCAGCGTGAAGAGTTCGCGCGAGCCGGTGCGGGCGACCATCGTCAGCAGCCAGGGCACGATGCGCGGGCCGAGGAAGATCGCCATGGCGGCGAAACCCATAACCTTCAGCAGCGTCAGGCCGATCGTCAGCACCAGGGAAAGCTCGCCGAGGCCGTGGTTGGCCGTAGCGACGGCATTGCCACCCAGAAGTTCTGCAAGGGCCGGCAGCAGCACTAGCGCCAGCACCATCACCAGATCCTCGACGATCAGCCAGCCAACGGCGACGCGCCCGCTCGGCGCGTTGACGAGATTGCGCTCCTCCAGCGCCTTCAGCAGAACGACGGTGCTCGCCACAGACAGGCTCAGGCCCAGGACGATGCCGGCACCGAGGCTCCAGCCCCAGAGTTTGCAAAGGCCGATGCCCATGAGGGTGGCGAGGATGATGCGCCCGATCGCGCCCGGCACGGCGATGCCACGCACGGCCAGCAGGTCGGAGGCGGAAAAATGCAGGCCGACGCCGAACATCAGAAGGATGACGCCCATTTCGGCGAGTTGACCGGCAAGGGCGGTATCGGCGACGAAGCCCGGCGTGAACGGCCCCATCAGGATACCGGCCATCAGGTAGCCGACCAGCGGCGGCAGCCGAAGCCGGTCAGCAGCATACCCCAGGACCGCCGCGAAAACGAAACTGACGGCAACCGTCGCGATGAGCCCTACTTCCTGATGCACGTCTGACCCTTCCTGTGATTGCGGCGGCCACTCTGTACGAAGTGCAAGCGGAATTAAACAGTTGATTTGGGTGCGCTGCCCTTGTTTGCGGTCTTGCCCGTGAGGCCCGGAACTCGTCTGCCGCAAGGTCGGGCCTCCGGCGATGTTGGAACCACTTGTCTCTTGTCTCGTTGCTCTTTCATCAAGAAAGGAGAAACGACATGCGGAAGATCATCCTGAATTGTACTGTAGCGGCCCTTGCCGCCTGCTCGTTTGCAGCGCCTGTTCTCGCCGACAGCGTCTATGTCCGGGAGCGTTCCTATGACGACGGCTATCGTCATGAGCGGGTACGACCCGGCATCACCATCAGCGAGCGTGGCGTCACTTTCGGTGCGGTGCGCGAACGCGAGCACCGCCGCTATCGCGACTATGGCTGCGAAACCAGGAGCGTCACCCGACAGACCGACGAAGGCGAGGTTACCAAGACGGTCCGGCGTTGCGATTGACCAGGATTACCCGACGAAGGCGAAGCCCGGTTCCAATGAGCCGGGTTTTCGCCTTTCGTGGCGCGAATATCGCAATGCAGTGGTGAAACTCGTCCGTCGGTGTTATGAGCACGCCTTTGGTACAAGCGCATTCCCAGCGCAAACAACACCTGCACAGGATCTTTTAGTATGATTGAGCTTACGCCGTCCCAGATTGCCGCACTGAAACTCGCCAGGGATGGAGACCTTTACCCTCAGCCAGCCAATAAATGGACGCATCAGAACGCGACGGTGACCTACGCAAAGACCGACCGTTGGAAAGAGCGGCCTCAGAAAATCAAATCGGTCACCGCCAAGACGCTGGGTGAGCTGAAGGAGCCTGGTTTTCTCGAGCGGCGGCACCTCGATGACGATGTCTCGAAAGACGTCTACGGCATCACCATGGCCGGCAAGATGTGGCTGTTGAAGAACAAGTAGTTTTATTCGGATACGGATTCGTTGCGTGCTCCCGCGTCAGTTTGTTGATGCGGAGGTACGACACAATTGTATTCGGGATGAACTATCGAACCAGTCCGCCTTCATTCCTGACGGAACTGCGGCGCGACAGCCTCCGCTTAGCTGCTCTCTTCGGCTGGCCGAGCCGAAGCTCATAGAGCGTAGGCTGGTGCCCCATGCCGGAGTCGAACCAGCACTTCTTTCGAAACTCGATTTTGAGTCGAGCGCGTCTACCAATTCCGCCAATGGGGCAACGGATACGACCGGGCGGCTGTCTAACATGTGAGCGCCTGCACGCGCAAGACGGGCAAGCGAAGTTATCCAACTGATCCTGTAGAGAGATCCGACCTCGTTTCGAGGCCGGATGCTTTTGATATCAATGGGCCGCCGCGGGTGCCGGAGCGGTCAGGCCGGACTTCTTCAGCGTGATCGCCAGGATCGATGCCAGCAGGCAGAAGGCGCCGGCGATGAAGAAGGCGGGCAGGTAACTCGAAAGCTCCGTGCGCGAGAGGCCGGCGCCATAGGCGGCGGTGGCGGCTCCCAGCTGATGGCCGGCGAAGACCCAGCCGAAGACGAGGCCGGCCTTTTCGCGGCCGAAGCGGTCGGCGGCGATCTTGACGGTCGGCGGCACGGTGGCGATCCAGTCGAGGCCGTAGAAGACGGCGAAGATGGAGAGGCCGTAAAAGCTGAAATCGCTGAAGGGCAGGTAGAGCAGCGACAGGCCGCGAAAGCCGTAATAAAAGAACAGCAGCCAGCGATTGTCGAAGCGGTCGGACAGCCAGCCGGAGCCGATGGTGCCGAAGAAATCGAAGATGCCCATGACGGCCAGCACACTGGCGGCGGCCACCGGCACGATGCCGAAATCGCCGCAGAGGGTGACGAAATGGGTCTGGATGAGGCCATTGGTGCTGAGGCCGCAGATGAAGAAGGTGGCAAACAGGATCCAGAAAGTCGACGTCTTCGAGATGTCTCTGAGCACTGTGATTGGCGTCATCAGCGCGACTCCGAGAGAGGTGCTTGCCGGCGGCGGCGTTACCTGGGTTTCGCCGAGGGCGGGCAAGTTGAGGTCGGCCGGCCGGTCGCGCATGAAGGCTAGCACGGCAAGGGCTGCGACCATGATCATGGCGCAGACAAAAAACACCGTCGAGCGCCAGCCATAGCGTTGCGTCAGCTCCGCCATCAGCGGCAGAAAGACGAGCTGGCCGGTGGCCGAACTTGCCGAAAGCATGCCGACGACGAGGCCACGATGCTTGGTGAACCAGCGGGTGGAGATCGTTGCGGCGAGTACCATGGCCGTCAGGCCGGTGCCGAAGCCGACGACAATGCCCCAGAGCAGCAGCAGCTGCCACAGCGTGGTCATGAACAGCGAACCGATGAAGCCAGCGCCGATCAGGGTGAGGGCGAAAACGATGACCTTGCGCACGCCGAAATAATTCATGAAGGCGGCGGCGAACGGGCCCATGAAACCGAAAAGGATCAGGCGGATGGCAAGGGCTGAGGAGATCTGCGACGTCTCCCAGCCGAACTCGTCCTGCAGCGGCTTGATGAGAACGCCAGGTGCGCCCATGGCGCCTGCGGTGACCAGCATGGTGAGAAAGGTTGCGGCAGCGACGACCCAGCCGTAGTGGATGTTACGCCGGGCAAGAGAGGAGGCAAGGGCTGTGGAAACCATGGGCGAGATTCCGTTCGAATTCAGCTTGGGGAAAATGCAAGATCGATTTACATGATGGCCATCATATTTGTTGCCTATTGATGATGGACGTCATATATTTTGTCAAGCGACTATTTCTGGAGATGAAAAATGCGGGTGAGCCGCGAGAAGTTTGCCGAAAACCGAGAGAAAATCCTGGGCGTTGCCGGCGTGCTCTTCCGCGAGAACGGTTTCGACGGGGTCGGCGTCGCCGACATCATGAAGGCGGCGGGGCTGACGCATGGCGGTTTCTACGGTCATTTCGCTTCGAAGGACGACCTGGCGCTGGAGGTCAGCCGTAAGCTGATCGACAAGGTCGAAACGCGCTGGAAGGAGCATATCGCCGATTCTCCGGATCGGCCGCTGGAATCGCTGCTCGACCATTATATCCACTGGCGCACGGTCGACGATCCGGGCGGCAGCTGCGTCTTCGCGACGCTGATCCAGGAGGTGAGCCGCAGCCGCGGTGCTGTCCGCGCCGTCTTCAGCGACGGGCTGTCCGTGCTGGTCGACACACTCGCCGATATCGTTCCCGGCGAGACCGAAGAAGAACGCCGCGCCAATGCCGCGACGACCCTCTCATCGATGATGGGCGCCGTCATTCTGGCGCGCGCGGTGGAGGACAGGGCGCTTGCCGAGCAGTTTCTGGTGACGATGCGCCGGCAGCTCGATCCCGGCAGTCGGATATAATCTCAGGATGGTGATGTTTCGATTTCCCCTCCGCGCAAACGGAGGGGATCTGCCTTGATCGCTGAGGCTGAAAACCCGCCGGCGGCTATTTGAAACCGGCGACGGCGTGCGGGATGTAGGGTGCTTCCAGTGCGGCGATTTCTTCAGTGGTGAGCTTGACGGAGAGCGCGGCAACCGCGTCGCTGAGGTGGCCCGGTTTGGAAGCGCCGATGATCGGGGCGGTCACGGCACTCTTCTGCAGGATCCAGGCGGTTGCGACCTGGGCGCGGGAGACGCCGCGAGCCTTGGCGATCTCGGCCACGGCCTCGACGATTTTGCGGTCTGCATCGCTCGACTGCGTGTAGAGCGTCTTGCCGAATTCGTCGGTTTCGCTGCGCGCCGTCGCCTCGTCCCAGTCGCGGGTCAGTCGGCCGCGGGCAAGCGGGCTCCAGGGGATGACGGCGATCTTCTGATCTTCGCAGAGCGGCAGCATTTCACGTTCTTCTTCGCGGTAGAGCAGGTTCAGGTGGTCCTGCATGCTGACGAATTCGGTCCAGCCGTTCAGCCTGGAGACGTAGAGCGCCTTGGCAAATTGCCACGCATACATGGAGGAGGCGCCGATATAACGCGCTTTGCCGGATTTGACGACGTCGTGCAGCGCTTCCAGCGTTTCCTCGATCGGCGTCGTGTAATCGAAGCGGTGGATCTGATAGAGGTCGACATAGTCGGTGCCGAGACGGCGCAGGCTGTTGTCGATTTCATCGAAGATCGCCTTGCGCGACAGGCCGGCGCCGTTGGGGCCTGGCCGCATGCGATTGAACACCTTGGTCGCCAGCACGATGTCCTCTCGCTTGGCGAAATCTTTAATAGCACGGCCGACGATCTCTTCCGAGGAGCCGTTGGAATAGGTGTTGGCGGTGTCGAGGAAATTGATGCCGAGGTCGATCGCCTGCTTGATCATCGCCCGGCTTTCTTCTTCCCGCAGGCTCCAGGCATGATTGCCGCGGCCGGGATCGCCGAAGGTCATGCAGCCCAGGCAGATTTTCGAAACTTCCAGACCGGTCTTGCCAAATTTTGCGTATTCCATGAAACGACTCCGCGATTAAAATTTGATCACCCAATTCGATGCCCCCAATTCCATGCCCCGGGGGATGGCCTCCATGATCTAGCGCGGAACCGGCAAAGTCGCAGGGCGGCCGACGAAGAACCGTTCTGCCAGGCACACAACAATGCGTGATGGGCTCGGAAGCCAGGCCTGTCATCGCCGCCCCGGACCGGCTGCTTGCGCAATTGCAGCACAAGGTGTTAGCTGGTGCAGCATTCACCGGATTTCGCCTATGATCCTGCCGTCCCACGATCGCTACGACGATCTCTATCGCGATTTCTCGTGGCGGATTCCCGAAGGCTTCAATATCGGCCGCGCCGTCAGCGACGACTGGGCGGCGAGGGCGCCGGAGCGCGTCTGCCTCGAACATTTCAGCCCGGACGGCCATCACCGCACCCTGACCTATCGCGCGCTCGCCGACCGTTCCTCGGCCTTTGCAAATGCGCTGGTTTCGCTTGGTATCGAACGTGGCGATCGCGTCGCGCTGCTCTTGCCGCAATCCTTCGAGACGGTGATTGCGCATGTGGCGATCTACAAGAGCGGCGCGATCGCGCTGCCGCTGGCGCTGCTCTTCGGCGTCGAGGCGTTGGAATACCGGCTGAAGGCGGCAGGCGTCGTGGCCGTCGTCACCAATGGCTTCGGTCTCGAACGCATCCGCCAGATCCGCGATCGGCTGCCGATGCTGAAACATCTCATCAGCATCGACGGGGCGAGTACCGATGCAGCCGCCTTCGGCGAATTGGTGGACGGCCATTCTCCCGTCTTCGATGTCGTCAAGACCGGTCCGGACGATCCCGCATTGATGATCTTCACTTCGGGAACGACGGGGCCGCCGAAGGGTGCGCTGCATGGCCACCGTGTGCTGCCCGGCCATATTCCCGGCATGCAGTTTGCCCATGAGGATTTTCCGAAAGCGGGCGACAAGGTCTGGACGCCGTCCGACTGGGCCTGGGCGGGTGGGCTGCTCAACGCGCTGCTGCCGAGCCTGCTGCTCGGCGTTCCCGTCGTCTCGTCGCCGGCGCAGAAATTCGATGCCGACATGGCCTATCGGATCATGGCCGAGATGGGGGTGCGCAACGCCTTCATTCCGCCGACGGCATTGAGGCTGATGCGATCTGTTTCGGATCCACGCTCGAAATACCATCTGGTGCTGCGCACCATCGGCTCGGCCGGGGAGGCGCTCGGCCGCGAGACCTATGAATGGGCACAGCGCACGCTCGGCATCACCGTCAACGAATTCTACGGCCAGACGGAGTGCAATTTCGTGCTCGCTTCGAGCGCTGCCCATGGCGTCACCAAGGCGGGCGCCATCGGACGGGCGGTGCCCGGGCATCGCGTTGCGATCGTCAGCGAAGCGGGTGACGCTTTGCCAGTCGGCGAACCGGGCCAGATCGCTATCGCCAGTCCCGATCCCGTGATGTTCCTCGGCTATTGGGACGATGCGGCGGCGACGGCGCGAAAATTCGCCAAAGGCTGGCTGCTTACCGGCGATATCGGCCGGCAGGACGCCGACGGTTACGTCACTTTCGAGGGCCGCGATGACGACGTCATCACCTCGTCGGGATATCGCATCGGCCCGGCCGAAATCGAGGATTGCCTGATCGGCCATCCCGCCGTGCAGCTTGCCGCCGCCGTCGGCAAACCCGATACGGTGCGCACCGAGATCGTCAAGGCCTATATCGTTCTGTCGCCAGGCCATCATCCAAGCGAAGCGCTGGCCGCCGATATCAGGGAGTGGGTGAAGACGCGGCTTTCAATGCACGAATATCCGCGCGAGGTGGAATTCATCGATGCCTTGCCGCTGACGACCACCGGCAAGGTGATCCGCCGGCTGCTGCGCGAAAAGGAGGCGGCCGAAGATTAGTGCATATCGCCCGGAAGTGTGTAGCGGTTCCGGAAGAACGATATGCAAATAAAGGGCTTTAGCCCCGGCCGGCCAGCGACATGATCTTCTCGCGCAGCATCTTCGCCATATTGCGGGTGCTGCGGTACATGTGGAGCTGGGCTGAGACCTGGCGCATGTCGCGGTCGCCGTTCTGCGTCAGGCCGATCACCAGCGTTCCCATCTCCTCGCGCTCCTGCCAGAAGCGGCTCATGATCGGATGATCCGAGACGGCGCAGGAATCGGAGCGCACGATATTGGCGTCGTCGAGATGCCATTCGGTGAGTTCGCTCATCAATAGCTTGCCCGGCGAATAGCGGGCATAGTTCTCGTCATAGGCGGTCTTCCAGGTGTAGGCCTCGCCACCCATCATCAAAACGACGATGGCGGCAATCGCCTTGCCGTTGAGGTCGATCGTGTGAATACGCACGGCGTCGACGGCGGCAAGGTTCGACACCGCCTCGCGGGCGAAAGCCGTATGATAGCGATCGGTGACAAGAGCGCTTCGCCGCTTACCCTTCCAGCCGCCGGCTTCCATCGCCAGGAATTCCTCGAAACGGATGTGGATTTCGCGGGGCTGGCGGGCGACGGCATACACCGCCGTTCCCTGTTCCTCCAGCAGACGCCACTGGCGGCGCATCTCGCGCATGTGCGAGGAAGAGATGGTGCGGCCGAGATAGGCCGGCGCCTCTTCGTCACTCTGCAGCATCGGCCGCAAGTAGGGATTGGTGACGGTGACGGGAAGATTGCGGCTGAGCGCCACGGCCTTGACCATGCGCACGAAGATGCCGTTCAGCCTGAGATCCGGCAGAACCAGTATGCCGGGCAGATTGAGATCGCGCGCGGTCAGTCCCTCGAAGAGGTTGTCGAGGGTCTCGGCTGCATCCTCGCTGTCGACCAGCGGCGTGCCAAGCGGGCCGAAGCTGTTCGACCAGCCGCGGATGATCGACGGACCGACGGCAAAGCCCGGCTTGTCGATCGAAAACGGCATCAGAAAGCGCATGCGGCTGCGGCCGGCATTGTGGTCGCGGATCAGGGCGAAGTTTACCTGCCGGTCTTCGAGCCGCGGCATGGCGGGAGCGAGAAAGCGGCCGGAGAAGAAGACGTTCGGTTCCATAGCCCGGTGGGAGAGAAAGTCGAGTTCTTCCTGCAGCTCATAGCCGAGCTTGCCCGGGTAGAGGCAGAGCTCGCGTCCGGGTCGTCCGATCTCGGCGCGCGCCTCGGCCCGCGGCGCTTCGAAATGCAGCGCGGCGAGATCATGCACCATGCGGTTGGCAGCGCTGTCGGTGCTTTCGGTAACGGGAGGAATACGCACCATCTATCGAACTCTCATCTCTGGCGTTGCGGTGGAGGGGCTGGCGAAGGCGAAAAGGACGATGCCGAGCGTGCGGCGCACGGCGAGATGCAGCAGGATTGCCTCGACCGCCATGGCGGAAGCCGTGGCGATCGCTGTGCCTTCGATGCCGTAATGCGGGATCAAAGCAAGGTTGAGGCCGACATTGGCCGTCAGCGCGCCGGCGTAGAGCGCGACGCAGATATTCTGTCTGCCGGCCATCATCAGCAGCGTTTCGGCCGGGCCGACCAACGACTTGGCGAGGATGCCGGCGAGCAGGATCGCCATGACCAGATAACCTGAGGTGAAGGCGCCGCCGAAGAGCGACAGCAGAAGATGTCCGGCGGCAAGCACCGCAAGTCCAACACCGAGCGCCGGCCAGAAGGTCCAGCGGGCGGCGTCGATGGCGGCGGTCGCCAGCTGGGCGTGGTCGCCTTCGGCGATAATCGAGGAGAAGCGCGGGCCGGAGGCCGCCTTGACCGAGAAATTGATGAAATGCACCAGCGCCATCGTCTTGGCGGCGGCGAAGTAGATAGCGACGTCGTGCGGCTCGAGGAAAATGCCGACAACGACGACATCGGAATTGGTGAGCAGGAAGCTGACGCCCTCGATCAGGAAAATCGGAAAAGCGACGCTGAACCAGGCGAGGAAATCGACCTTGTGCGGGCCTTTGTCATAATGCCGGCGAAGGCGATAGAGCGTTGCGGCATACTGGCCAAGCGCGGTGACGAAGGTCGCGGCGAGTGCGGCCTGCATCGCGGTGACGGCCGTATGCTCGGCGCCGCTGGCAATGGCGATGAGCATGAAGGCGATGATGAGAATCGGGCGGATAATATAGACCGGGCTCAGCGCCATCACCGGCCAGTGGTTCGCCCGCGAGGTGCCTTCCAGAATGTCGCCGAGCGCGATCATCGGCATGGCGAGCAGGCCGAGGAAGATCGGGACGAGATAATAGACCTGGATCATATCGCCGAAGAAATGCAGCCCGAGCATGCCGGCGGCGAGCACTGCAGTACCCGAAAGCAATGCAAAGATGCGCGCCGTGCCGGTCAGGCCGCGGATTTCCTCGACGGCGCCGGCTGCCCGGTATTGCGGCAGGAAGCGGATGATCGCGGTGTGGAAACCAAGGCATGAGAGATCGCCGAAGACGACGACCAGTACCCAGACGAAAACGAAGATGCCGTATTCATATTCGCCCATCAGCCGGGCAAGCACGATCTGGGAGACGAAGGCGAGTGCCGCGCTAAGGATGCGGATCGTGAAGGCCGTCAGCGCCATGCGCTGAGCGGCCGCCTTCTCACCACGTTCGGTGAGCACGGCTGCAAGCATGCGCAACGCGCGGCCGCCGATCGGGCGCAGGCCCGCGGGCAGCATTTTCTCCGCTGTTTCTATGACCGCCATGATGAACACGCAAAACTCTGAAAGTCAGGCAAATCGTCCCGAAGTCTTGACAGAACAGGGTTAAGAAACGGTTCCGGATCGGGCTTGCCGCCCGACACTGTAATTCCGGTTTTCCGGCGCTGCCGCAGAAAAGAAAATGCCGCCCGAAGGCGGCATTTCCGCAGTCTTTGCGGCTTGCCTCAGACCTGTTCGAAGGCGCCGTGGCAATGCTTGTATTTCTTGCCGGAACCGCAGGGGCAGGTCTCGTTGCGGCCGACTTTGCCCCAGGTGGCCGGGTCATCAGGATTGCGGTTCTCGGGAGAAACGAGGACTTCCGATGCCTGGTAGATCGCCGGGGCGAAATCGTCCTCGCCGGTCGTCGGATCCAGGTGGTGGGCCTGCATCAACGGCGGTTCGGGCTCGACAGGGGCCTGCTGCACCAGCTCGACGCGCATCAGCTGCGCGGTCACCGCCTCGCGCAGATTGTTCAGCAGCGCGGTGAACAGCTCGAAGGCTTCCGACTTGTATTCCTGCAGCGGATCGCGCTGGGCATAGCCGCGGAAGCCGATGACGGAGCGCAGATGGTCGAGATTGACGATGTGCTCGCGCCAGAGATGATCGAGCGTCTGCATGACCACCGAGCGTTCGACATAATGCATGATGTCGTCGCCGAAACGCTCGGCCTTTTCTGTGAAGGCGGCGTTGGTGGCTTCCGTCAGGCGCTCGCGGATATCGTCTTCGCCAATGCCTTCTTCCTTCACCCAATCCTCAACCGGCAGGTCGAGATTGAGGATGTTCAAAGCACCGGTCTTCAGGCCGGCGGCATCCCATTGCTCGGCATAAGCGCGCTCGGGGATGTGCTTTTCGACCAGATCCTCGATCACCTCACGACGCATGTCGGAAACGGTTTCGGAAATATTGGTCGATTCCATCAGTTCGAGGCGCTGCTCGAAGATCACCTTGCGCTGATCGTTGAGAACGTCGTCGTACTTCAACAGGTTCTTGCGGATATCGAAGTTGCGGGCTTCGACCTTCTTCTGGGCGCGCTCCAGGGCCTTGTTGATCCACGGATGGACGATCGCCTCGCCCTCCTTGAGCCCGAGCTTCGTCAGCATGCTGTCCATGCGGTCGGAGCCGAAGATGCGCATCAGGTCGTCCTGAAGCGAGAGGTAGAATTTCGAGCGGCCGGGGTCGCCCTGACGGCCGGAGCGGCCGCGCAGCTGGTTGTCGATGCGGCGGCTTTCATGGCGTTCGGTGGCGATGACGTAGAGACCGCCGGCGGCGAGCGCCTTCTGTTTGAGTTCCTTGATTTCCTCGACGATTGCCTGGATCCGGGCGTCACGCTCCGGACCGGCTTCGACTTCGCCGAGTTCGCGCTCGATGCGCATGTCGAGGTTGCCGCCGAGCTGAATATCGGTGCCGCGGCCGGCCATATTGGTGGCGATCGTGATGGCACCGGGCACGCCGGCCTGGGCGACGATATAGGCTTCCTGCTCGTGATAGCGGGCGTTCAGCACCTTGAAGTCGTCGAAGCCCTGATTGCGCAGGCGCTCTGCGAGCAGTTCGGATTTTTCGATCGACGTGGTACCGACCAGCACCGGCTGACCGCGGTTGTGGGCGTCGAGGATCTCCTCGATGATCGCCTTGAACTTCTCGTCAAAGGTCCGGTAAACCTCGTCGTCTTCGTCGAGGCGCTGGATCGGCAGGTTGGTCGGAACCTCGATGACATCGAGATTATAGATGTTGGCGAATTCTTCCGCTTCCGTCTGCGCCGTGCCGGTCATGCCGGCGAGCTTGGCGTACATGCGGAAATAGTTCTGGAAGGTGATCGACGCCAGCGTCTGGTTTTCCGGCTGGATCTGCACCCTTTCCTTGGCTTCGAGCGCCTGGTGCTGACCTTCCGAATAGCGGCGGCCCGGCATCATGCGGCCGGTGAACTCGTCGATGATGACGACTTCGTCGTTGCGGACGATATAGTCCTTATCGCGCTGGAACAGCTTGTGGGCCTTCAGCGCGTTGTTGACGTGGTGGACGATCGCGACGTTCTCGATGTCGTAGAGTGCGTTGCCCTTCAAGAGGCCGGCCTGACGAAGCAGGTTTTCCAGCTTCTCGGTGCCCTCTTCGGAGAAGTTGGCCGAGCGCTGCTTCTCGTCGATCTCGTAATCGCTAGGCACCAGCATCGGAATGTAGGCGTCGATCGTATTATAGAGTTCGGAGCGGTCGTCGAGCGGACCGGAGATGATCAGCGGCGTGCGCGCCTCGTCGACGAGGATCGAGTCCACTTCGTCGACGATCGCGAAGTTGTGGCCGCGCTGGACCATCTGGTTCTTCTCGTACTTCATGTTATCGCGCAGATAATCGAAGCCGAGTTCGTTGTTGGTGGCGTAAGTGATGTCGCAGGCATAGGCCGCGTGACGTTCCTCGTCGGAGAGGCCGTGGACGATGACGCCGGTGGTCATGCCGAGGAAGCTGTAGACGCGGCCCATGGTCGCGGCATCGCGCTGGGCGAGGTAATCGTTGACGGTGACGACGTGCACGCCCTTGCCGGAAAGCGCGTTCAGATAGACCGGCAGGGTGGCGACGAGGGTCTTGCCTTCGCCGGTCTTCATTTCGGCGATCGCATTCGAATGCAGGATCATGCCGCCGACCAGCTGTACATCAAAAGGCCGCAGGCCGAGAACGCGGCGCGAGGCTTCGCGCACGACGGCAAAGGCCGGGATCAGAATGTCGTCGAGCGTCTTGCCCTCGGCAAGCAGCGCACGAAACTCTACGGTCTTTGCCGTGAGCTGCTCGTCCGTCAGGGCCTTGGTCTTCTCTTCGATAGAGTTGATGGCAGTGACGTTCGGCTGGAAAGACCGCACGCGGCGGTCATTGGAAGATCCAAACAACTTGCGGGCTAGACCGCCAAAGCTGACCATATGACTGGTCCTTTCTCAAATATTCATCCCCGACGTTTGTTGTTCGCGGCCCAGCCGA
Organism: Rhizobium sp. NZLR1b; assembly: GCF_019685155.1. Lineage (NCBI taxonomy): Bacteria > Pseudomonadati > Pseudomonadota > Alphaproteobacteria > Hyphomicrobiales > Rhizobiaceae > Rhizobium > Rhizobium sp. NZLR1b. The sequence continues at coordinate 26,614 of NZ_JABDWC010000037.1, read as the reverse complement.
AAATCAGGCGCGCGGCTAAAACGCCCGGAAACTGTTCTGGACGCGAGGTTGCGTGACAGATAAGAGGGGGGTCGAATGATGTCAACGGATTTGGCGGATACAGAAAGGCCACAATCCGGTGTTGATGGCTATTTTGGGCCGATTCAGGCGATGCTGAAACCGGCGATGTAACTGTGAAGGGTATTTCATGTTGAGCACCAACAAACTTGCCGTACTGGCGTTTGCAACTTTTGTTGCGCTCCAGGCCCCGGCCTATGCCGATGACGCCGTCATCGCCAAGGTCGGCACGCTGGAGATTCACCAGTCGGAACTCGACCTCGCCGTCGCCAATCTCGACCCGCAACTGGCGCAGCTTCCCGATGACCAAAAGAAGGTCGCAGCCCTTTCCGCCGCCATCGACGTGAAGCTGCTCGCCGCCGACGCTGCGGCCGAGAAGCTCGATCAGACCGACGAATTCAAGAAGCGCATGCAGTATCTCACCGACCGCGAGCTGCACAACGCCTACTTCAAGAAGCATGTCGTCGACATCGTGACGCCTGAAGAAGTCAAGGCTCGCTACGACAAGGAAGTCGCTGCTCTGCCGAAGCAGGAGGAAGTTCACGCCCGTCATATCCTCGTCAAGACCGAGGACGAAGCCAAGGACATCATCAAGCAGCTCGACGCCGGCAAGGATTTCGCCGAACTCGCCAAGGAAAAGTCCACCGATCCGAACAAGTCGGAAGGCGGCGATCTCGGTTATTTCTCGCGCGGCCGGATGGTCAAGGAATTCGAGGACGCGGCCTTCGCGCTGGAGAAGGGCACCTATTCCAAGACGCCCGTCAAGACCGATTTCGGCTATCACGTCATCAAGGTCGAGGATAAACGCGACGCCGCGCCGCCGCCCTTCGAGCAGGTGCAGGATCAGGTTCGTCAGCTCGTCATGCGCGACAAGTATCTTGAGCTTCTGAATAAGGCGAAGGCCTCCGCCAAGATCGAAATCACCGACGAGACGCTGCGCAAGGGTTACGATCAGGCCAACAAGCAGCCGGAGCCGGGCAGTGATCCCGTCGCGCCGGCGCCGAAGCAGTAATATTCGCATCAGGGCCCGGTTTTTCCGGGCCCTTTAATATCATTGTTGTTGTTGCATTTCCGGACGGCGAACCGGTTTCCATTCGCCTGGAAATGCCCATTGGCAGGTTTCATCATGTCCGGTTCCGTCTCTCCGCTCGCTCCGAAATCCTTCGTCTCGATGCCGCCGCTGCGCGGCGTGCGCATGGCGACGGCTTCCGCCGGCATCAAGTACAAGGACCGCACCGACGTGCTGATGATGGTCTTTGACAAGCCGGCGGCCGTTGCGGGCGTCTTCACCCGTTCGAAGTGCCCGTCGGCGCCGGTCGATTTCTGCCGGGCCAATCTGCCGCATGGCAGTGCCCGCGCCGTCGTCGTCAATTCCGGCAATGCCAATGCCTTCACCGGCCTGAAGGGCCGCCAGGCGACCGCACTGACGGCGAAGTCGGCTGCCGCTGCAGTCGGCTGCGCCGAAAACGAAGTCTATCTGGCCTCGACCGGCGTCATCGGCGAGCCGCTCGACGCCACCAAATTCTCAGGCGTTCTGGAGCGGATGCAGGTCGAAGCGACCGGCGATTTCTGGTTCGAGGCCGCCAAGGCGATCATGACGACCGACACCTATCCAAAAGTTTCGACCCGCAGCGCCGAGATCGGCGGCGTCGTCGTGACGATCAACGGCATTGCCAAGGGCGCCGGCATGATCGCGCCCGATATGGCGACGATGCTTTCCTTCGTCGTCACCGATGCCGACATCGCGCCCGAGGCGCTGCAAGTGCTTCTGTCCGATGGCGTCGGCCCGACCTTCAATTCCATGACCGTCGACAGCGACACTTCCACCTCCGACACGCTGATGCTGTTTGCGACGGGTGCTGCGGCCAAGGACGGCCAGGCCCGTATCGAAAGTGCCGACGACCCGCGCCTTGCAGCATTCCGGGCCGCACTCAACGACGTGCTGAAGGATCTGTCGCTGCAGGTGGTGCGGGACGGCGAGGGCGCCACCAAGATGCTCGAAATCACCGTGACGGGCGCCGAGAGCGATGCCGCAGCCAAGCGCATCGGACTGTCGATCGCCAATTCGCCGCTGGTCAAGACGGCGGCCGCCGGCGAAGACGCCAATTGGGGCCGCATCGTCATGGCGGTCGGCAAATCGGGCGAGATGGCCGACCGCGACCGGCTGGCCATCTGGTTCGGCGACATCAGGGTCGCGGTCAATGGCGAGCGCGATCCCGATTATTCCGAGGAGGCCGCCTCGAAGGTCATGAAGGCGCAGGATATCCCCGTCAAAGTTGACATTGGACTCGGCACTGGTTCGGCAACCGTCTGGACCTGCGACCTCACCAAGGAATATGTTGCGATCAATGGCGACTATCGGAGCTGATCGTTCTTTGGTGCAGGCATCCATCTCTTCACACAATCTGCCGCTGGTGCGCAGGCTGGAGGCCGTCGGCTTCCGGGCCTGGCCGGCGGCGTCCGTGCAATATGACGGCAGCTGGCAGGTGCGGCTGACGGCCGGCCATCCGTCCAACCGGCTGAATTCGATCGTGCCGCTCGATCCCTCGGACCATCGCGATGTCGAAATCCGCCTGGAAAAGGCGAGCCGGAAGTTCGAGGCCTATGGCCGCGCCGCCGTCATCCGCCAGACGCCGCTTGCTTCGCCGGTGCTGATCGAGCTTCTGCGCGCGCAGAGCTGGACGCGGTTCGACGAGACGGTGGTGATGACCTGCGACCTTGCCGAGGCCGAGCTGCCGGATACGCTCGATCACCTGCCGACCCATGATATCGGCCGGTTCGTCGACGCCAACCTCGCCGTCGACCGGGCGCCACTGAACTTGAAGCCGGCGCTTGCCGAGATCATTTCGGCGATCAAGCCGCCGTCCGGCCTGTTCATGATCGAGAATGCGGCGGACGGCCCGCTGGCGACCGTGCTCTGCGTTCAGGACAACGACCTTGCCGGCATCATGTCGCTTTCGGTCTCCGAAACGCGGCGGCGCGAGGGACTGGGCACCGAGATCCTGACCTCGGCGCTGCGCTGGGCGCGCATGCGCAGCGCCCGATCGGCCTGGCTGCAGGTGAAGTTGTCCAACCGTCCGGCCATCGCACTCTATGAACGCCTCGGTTTTCGCGACGCTTATCATTATTGCTATTGGCAGCAGGAGCCGCGATGAGCGATGCCGGCCGGAAGATATTGCTGGTCGTCGCCTGTGCGCTGATCGATGCCGATGGGCGTATCCTATTGGCACAGCGCCCCGAGGGAAAGTCGCTTGCCGGGTTGTGGGAGTTTCCCGGCGGCAAGGTCGAGCCCGGCGAGACGCCGGAGGAAACGTTGATACGGGAGCTCGAAGAGGAGCTCGGCATCAACACCAAGATCGCCTGCCTGGCACCGCTGACTTTCGCCAGCCACTCTTACGAAACCTTCCACCTTTTGATGCCGCTTTATATCTGCCGGCGTTACGAGGGCATTCCCCAGGGCCGCGAGGGTCAAGCACTGAAATGGGTGCGTCCGCAGGCGCTACGCGATTACCCGATGCCGCCGGCCGACGAGCCGCTCATCCCGATGCTGCAGGATTTACTTTAAAGCGCATCACGCCGATCCGGATTCGGATGATGCGCTTTAGTCTTTGTCTTTTGCATGATGCCTCCCCGGAACCGCTGCAAATTTCCCGATGATATGTATTAGCGTTACCTGATTATTATCATGCCGGGCCATTTTCGGCTGTGGATATTAATGGATCATTTAACACATTCTGCCAAAGATCGGCCTCAATCAAGCATCTGGCGTGCGTGTATTAAAAGGCTTGACGTCATGGACGATGATTTCTGGAAAGCTGTCCGGGAAAAGGAACGGGTTTCGTCTGCCTCGCGCAGGACGGGTGCGCTTAATATCGCCCTTCTGTTCGGCACGGCGGTGGTCGCCCTGACGCTTATCCTGACGCCGATGCTTGCGGATTCCTCGAAGAAGAGCGTCTTTGCCAGCGCGCCGCTTGAATTCGACACGATGACAACCGGATCGATCCCGAAGAGCGAAAGCGGCAAGCGTTATACGATCCGCCGCAGCGTCCTCCAGGATACGCCCGGCTCGGTCTGCGTCGTCCAGGGCTATGGCGTCGGCGCCGGTTGCTGAAAAATGCCGGCCATCGCCCGATGGTCGTGGAATGGTCGTTTGCTGTCAGTTCGCGCCAAGGGTTGGGGTCATGCATCTTTTGAAAGCATTTCTTGCAGATAACAGAGGTGCGACGGCCATCGAGTACGGTCTGATCGCCGCGCTCATTTGCGGCGCTCTCGTCTCGGGTCTCGGGTTCTTCACCGGCGCCCTTCAGAATGTCTTCAACGTGATCAACAACGGTATGATCACAAATTGAAGAGACCGTCGCTGTCACTGGCTGAGCTTGTGCTCGTCCACCTTCAGCGCATCGGCAAGGCGTGCCTTGGCTGAACCCGGCCTCAGCGGCTTTTGCTGGCTCTCGTGCGGCGCCCATCCCGAGACATAGATGATCGAGAAGGTCGCGCGGATGCGCCCGTCGGGATCGGAATAGCGCTCGGCATAGATCTCGGCTGCACGCAGGAAGAAGGCGCGCGTCAGCGGCACCCGGCCCCTGGCTGCAAGCGGATTGCTCATGCCCATGGCTCTCAGATCCCGCATCAGCGGAAATAGCGAATCATATCGTACCGTGTAGTTTTCCGCGTCGATCACCGGCAGCGCGAAACCGGCGCGCTGCAAGAGGCTGCCGACATCGCGCACATCGGCGAAGGGGATGACACGCGGGCTTGCGCCGCCTGTCATCTCGACCTCGGCGGCCAGCAGCACGTCGCGCAGTTCCTGCAGCGTGCTGGCACCGGGGATAGCCGCCAGGAACAGGCCGTCCGGCTTTAGAGCGCGACGGATCTGGATGAAGACGCCTGGCGTATCGTTGGTCAGATGCAAGCTGAGCGGAGCAAGGATGAGATTGGCCGATTGCGGCTGGAGCGGCACGTCCTCAAGCGGCGCCTCGATCAAGGTTTCGCCTGGGCTCGCATAGGCCCTCTCGCTCTCGACGCGCATCATCGTGCCGATCTTGCCGGTCGCCAGCGCGGCACGGGCGGCGGCTCCAGTTGCGCCATGCAGTTCGACGGCGGTCTCGAAGGTCCGCTCGACAACAGCAAGCCTTTCCGCCATTTCCTCAGCGGCAATGTCGAGCAGGAAGGCGGCTTTCGGGTCGTTATTGGCGAGCGCGCGATGACGATGTGCGGCGATCAGGGCTCTGTCGAAGATCGATTCCATGACGATGTCATTAATCCTGTGGCGCTGACGCAGCAAGACGATTTTCCTTTCTGAAAGAACGCGCTAAAGCGCGTCGCGATCTTTCAGATTCGCTCCATGCGCTTTAGCTCTTTGTTTTTACGCATGTGGTTGACGCAAAAACCGCTGCACACTTTTGCGCGACATGCTTTAGTCTCAGCCGGATGAGGCCGATCGATGGCAAAACACGGACGGAGTTCTTGCGGGCGCAGCTTTTGCGGCCGTTTTCCGTGCTTGCAGATTTTCTCTATCCCCCGGCCTGTTCCGTCTGCGGCATTTCGACCGGCGGCCATCGCGGGCTGTGTGCGAAGTGCTGGTCCGGCATCCGCTTCATCGAACGGCCCTATTGCGAGGTGCTCGGCATTCCCTTCTCGCATGATCTCGGCGCCGGCATCCTCAGCGCCGAGGCGATTGCTCACCCGCCGCCCTTCGATCGGCTGCGGTCGGCTGCGACCCACGACCATGCGGTTCGCGATCTCGTGCATGGGTTGAAATATCGCGACCGCACCGATCTGGCACCGATGATGGCTGCCTGGATGCTGCGCGCTTCCGACGGGACGGTCGAAAGCTGCGATGCGCTAATCCCGGTGCCGCTGCACCGCACCCGTATGCTGGCGCGCAAATTCAACCAGGCAGCCGAACTTGCCCGCCATATGGCGAGGCTCTCGGGTAAGCCGCTTCTTGCCGCCACACTTGTGCGCGTCAAGCGCACCAGCCAGCAGGTTGGCCTTGGCGCGAAGGCGCGCGAAGATAATGTCAGGGGCGCTTTCGCGATTGCCAAAGGTTGCGAAAACGACATTTTCGGCAAGCGCATCGTCCTCGTCGACGACGTCTATACAACAGGGGCGACGGTGGCTGCGGCAAGCCGGACGCTGCGCAAGGCGGGCGCGGCCGAGATAACGGTTTTGACCTTTGCAAGGGCATTGTCCGAGCCTATATGACAGAAATACCCGGCATCGGTCTGGAGAGATTATGATACCCGTCACCATCTATACGCGGCAGTTCTGCGGTTTTTGCACCCGCGCCAAGTCCCTTCTCGAAGAAAAGGGTGTCGACTACGTCGAGCACGATGCGACATATTCACCGGACCTTCGCCGAGAGATGATCGGCAAGTCGAACGGGCGTACCACCTTCCCGCAGATCTTCATCGGCGCCGATCATGTCGGCGGTTGCGACGATCTCTTTGCGCTCGATCGGGCCGGCAAGCTCGATCCGATGCTGGCGGCCTGAGGAAGAACCGATGAGTTTCAAGGCTGCCGCCGTCCAGATGTGCTCCGGGGTTGATCCGGTGAAGAATGCCGCCACCATGGCACGGCTGGTGCGCGAGGCCGCCGCCCAAGGCGCGACCTATGTGCAGACGCCTGAGATGACCGGCATGCTGCAGCGCGACCGCGCGGCGGCGCGTGCGGTGCTCGCAGACGAGACGCATGACATCATCGTCAAAACCGGCTCCGAGCTCGCCCGGGAACTCGGCATCCACATGCATGTCGGCTCGACGGCGATTGCGCTAGCCGACGGCAAGATCGCCAATCGCGGTTTCCTGTTCGGCCCCGACGGCAGGATCCTCAATCGCTACGACAAGATCCACATGTTCGACGTCGACCTCGACAATGGCGAGAGCTGGCGGGAAAGTGCCGCCTATACGGCTGGCTCGGAGGCGCGCGTCCTGTCGCTGCCCTTTGCCGAAGTGGGCTTTGCGATCTGCTACGATGTGCGCTTTCCAGCACTCTTCCGCGCCCAGGCGGTTGCCGGCGCCGAGGTGATGACAGTTCCCGCCGCCTTTACCAAGCAGACCGGCGAAGCGCATTGGGAGATACTGCTCAGGGCACGCGCGATCGAGAACGGTGTCTTTGTCATCGCCGCCGCGCAGGCCGGCCGGCACGAGGACGGGCGCGAGACCTTCGGCCATTCGATGATCGTCGATCCCTGGGGCACGGTGCTGGCGTCGGCCGGCGCCACAGGGGAGGCGGTCATCATCGCCGACATCGATCCCGGCGCGGTCAAGGCTGCGCATGACAAGATCCCGAACCTGAGGAACGGCCGGGAGTTCTCGGTCGAGAAGATTGCGGGAGCAGTCGCCGGAGGCGTCGCCGCTTGATCCGCTATTCCCTCACTTGCGACAATGCCCATGAATTCGAAGGCTGGTTTTCGGAAAGTGCCGATTTCGATCGCCAGGTCGCGACCGGTTTCCTGACCTGTCCGGTCTGTCATTCCGCCGCCGTCTCCAAGCTCCTGATGGCGCCCTCGGTGTCGACGGCGCGGAAGAAGGACGAGAGGCAGACGCTGGCGATGGATGCCCTGCGTCAGGAGGCGCTGCAAAAGCTCAAAGAGGCGGTCGCCGCGGTCAAGGCCAATTCCGAGGACGTCGGCACGCAGTTTCCCGAGGAAGCCCGCAAGATCCATTATGGCGAGGCGGATGCCCGCGGCATCATCGGCCAGGCGACGGTCGACGAGGCGCAGGCGCTTCTCGAAGAGGGCATCGAGATCGCCGCCATTCCCGTTTTGCCTGAAGATGTGAATTAAGATTTCAAGTCATCCATCGAAGGATGCGGGCGTAATCGCGCGCGCCATGCGGGATACGCAACACCTTCACGGTAGAGCCTTCAACTCGAAAGAAGATGAAAAAGCCACCTTCACCGAGCGCGGAGCTTGTCCAGACCAAGTTCCGCGTAGACACTGTCGAACGTCTCGTCGAGGGACATGACTTGTCCCGCTTCCAGATCGTCGATGCCCTTCTGTAACTCGTCTTCCAGTTCGTGAACGCGTTGATCATCATCGTAGCGCTCGCGGAGCACACTTTCGATATAGTCGCTACTCGATTTATAGGCGCCGCGGGCGACATCGTCGCGCACATATTCTTCGAGACGAGGCTCGAGAGTAACGGTAACTTCTGCGGCTTCGCCCATCGGTTTTCTCTTCGGATGACCGGATCATCTTATCACAATTTTCTTGGTGCAAGGACTTTGCTTACGCCCCGCGCCTGGCCAGCAGCATATAGTTCACGTCCATATCCCTGGACAGGTTCCACTGGTTCGACAGCGGATTGAAGAAGACGCCGGTGCGGTCGGTGATTTCGAGCCCGCTTGCCGCCAATGGCTTTTCCAGCTCTTCCGGGCGCACCAGTTTTTCATACTGGTGGGTGCCGCGCGGCAGCCAGCGTAAGATGTTCTCGGCAGCGAAGATGGCAAGCGCTGCCGCCTTCATGGTGCGGTTGATGGTGGCAACGAAGATCAGGCCGCCGGGGCGGACCATTTTCGCGCAGGTGGTCATGAAGAACTCGACGTCGGCGACGTGTTCGACCACTTCCATGTTTAAAACGATGTCGAAAGTTTCGCCGGCGTCTGCCAGCTCCTCGGCGGTGACGGCGCGATAATCGACCGAAACGCCGGAAGCCCTGGCATGGGTCGAGGCGATGCCGATATTCTTCTCGGACGGATCGGCGCCGGTGACTGAGGCGCCCATGCGGGCGACCGGTTCAGACAACAGACCGCCGCCGCAGCCGATATCGAGTACGCGCAGGCCGTCGAGCGGGCGGGCGCTTTTCGGATCACGGCCGAAATTCTCGCAGGCCTTGTCTCTTATATAGGTGAGGCGGACGGGGTTGAATTTGTGCAGCGGCTTGAACTTGCCGGTCGGGCTCCACCATTCCGCCGCCATTGCCGAGAAGCGGTCCACCTCGGTCTGGTCGATCGTGCTTCTGGCGGTTTCCGTCATCGTCCTCTCCTTCGTTCGTCCCAAGTGAAGTCGGACGATCGCGGGCATAAGTCAAGGGGCACGGTTCAGGGTGGCGGCAGACGCGTTGGGTGATGCCGGTTGCGATTAGGCGTGCCTCCAGTGCAGCACCATGGGAAAGTACATGTTCGTCGCCGAAACGGCGGCCGACAATCTGCAACCCGACGGGCAGCGAGAGGGCCGGAAGCTGCGGCAGCATATTGAAGGGACAGGTCATGTCGAGACCCTTGAAGCGGCCATCTGTAAGCGTCGAGACATAATCGTCGTCGGTCTCGTGGACTGGCGGGGCGGTGATGGCGCAGGTCGGGCAGAGCAGGGCGTCGTAACTCTCGAAAAGCCTGGCCATGTCGCGCCAAATCGAAGTGCGCAGCAGTTCCACCCGCTTGTAGGCAGTGGCGTTCATCGCCATGCCGCGCTCGATCATCGTAACGACAGCGGCATCTATATTCTTGCGATATCTTTCGATCGTCTCGCCGAAGAAGGCGGACATGAAGACGCACCAGAGGTCGAGCCATTCGTCGTTGACCGCGCGCGTCCAGGGCATCGGAACCTCGTCGACAATCGCCGGCGAGACGCAATTCGCCGACCGCGTCGAGGACGACGCGCTGCACTTGCGGCTCAACGTGGTAGTAGCCGAGGTCCGGACCAGAGTCCGAGCGCACGGTCGAGTTTTACAGTGTCAGTCATGTTCCGCCTCCGCGAAGAGTTATGGTTATCTTCATGGCGAAAGCTGCCAAAGCAGGGTTCGATATAGCTGCTCCGCGCAAGTCTTCGCCTGCATTTTGTTTTTGTGAACAAATGACGAAGGAAGGCGGACGGATCGAACATAACCCCAAGAGGTTATGCCGAGCGAGCGGTGCGGCCCTGTTCCCAGAGGAGATCCGAGTTGCAGGGGCAGGAGAAGCGTATGCGACGGTCGCAATGCTTGCTACCGTCGCTTACGGGCATCAGGCAGTTGCCGCTGGCCGGTTGGCGATCTTGTCGTACCAGGCCTTCAATGCCGTCGTCTCAGCAGGGATTGGCGCGGAGATTGCGTTTGTAGCGAAATCCACGGTCACCAGTGCCGTGATATCGGCCACCGAGAAGGCATTGCCGGCAACAAAGGGGACGTCTTTTAGGCGCATTTCGAGATCGCCGTAGAAATTGGCGAGACGTTTCCTGCTACGGTCGATGAGGGCAGGGATCTGTTCGTAATCATGCGGGCCAGCAATGGCGCGGTCCTTCAGTCCTGGCACAGTGTTGCGGATCGCTTCCATTGTGGAGGCGAAGCCTTCCGCCTCTACCCGCCGATCCCACATGGCAATGATCGCTTTTTCCTTCGGCGTCGTACCGAGCAGCGGCACATCAGGATATGCCTCGTCGAGATAACGCTGGATGGCGGGAACCTCGCCGATCGCCGTGCCGTCATCGAGCACGAGGGTCGGCACCACCACGCGCGGGTTGACCGCCTGGTAGCTATCGGAGAATTGCTCCTTGGCGCCCAGGTCGATAGCGACCAGTTCGACGTCGAGGTGCTTTTCGGCGATCAGTATCCGCACGCGGCGAGAATTGGGCGAACCCTTGGATTGATAGAGTTTCATTGTCCTGTCCTTGAAGGATTGAGATGGATGAGCGTTTACAGTTTCGATCCGCCGTCGACGCGGAGTGTGTCGCCGGTGATCCACCGGGCATCGTCGGAAGCGAGGAAGACGATGGCGCCGGCAATATCGTCCGGTTGGGCGATGCGCTTCAGCGCCTGCATGCCGAGCGTGAAATCCCGGCCGGCATCCGTCTTGGTGAAGTTCGACATGTCGGTCTCGACGACACCGGGGGCAACGGCATTGACTCGGATGCCATGCGGGCCGAGCGCCGAGGCAAAATGCTTGACCAGTGTATCGATTGCGCCCTTCGTCGCGGCATAGGCCGAAAGCGTGCCGACCGAGGCATGCGCCGCCAGCGAGGAGACGAAGATGACACTGCTGTCGGTGCACATCACCGGCCGCAGCTGCTGCACGAGGAAAAAAGGCGCCCGGACATTGACGGCGTAGAGACCGTCGAAGTCTTCGACCGTCATGTCCTCGATTGTCGCGGCTTTCGAGACGCCGGCGTTTGCCACCAGAATGTCAAGTCGCCCGCCGATAATGTCGCGGGTCTGCCTGGCGAGCTTGTGCGGTCCGTCTACTGCCGAAAGGTCGGCACCAATTTTTTCGGCGCGACCGCCGGTTGCGCGGATCTCGGCGACAACAGCGACGGCTTCGGCCGGGCTGCTAGCGTAGTGGACGAGCACCTGTGCGCCTGCCTTGGCCAGCGCCCGCGCGCTGGCGCGGCCGATGCCGCGCGAGGCACCAGTGACGAGGGCGGTTTTACCTGAAAGATTGGGCACGAAGGTCTCCTTTCGAGTTGGAATTCAGGATGATCCACGCATGGTCCATCGGCCGGTAGTCGCGTGCCGGGTGTCGGCTGGGTTTGTCGGAGTGCTGGATTGCGCCGGTTTGGGTCGGTTACTTCAGTGCATCGAGGAAATGAGATGCGTGCGCGACGAAGAGTTCGGGATACTGATACTGCGAGCCGTGGTTCGCATCGGGGTAGATGATGAGCTGCGCGTTCGGGATCTGTTGCTGCAGGATGAAGGAGTTGACGGTATAGATGATCACGTCGTGTCCTCCATTCACGACCAGCGTCGGCTGATGGATCGCCTTGAGATAGTCGAAGGGATTCTCGCGAGGAGCGCCCCACTTGCCAAGTGCTGCGATCTGGGCCGATGCTACCTTGTCGCTGACGTCCGGATCACGACCTTCGCTGCGTAGACGGAAGCGCTTCAGATATTCGCGGCCGGCCGTCTGGCTTTTCTCGGAAGGTGTGAAAAAGGCGCCAAGCCAGAGATTATCCGGATCCGCATAACTTGCGCCGAAGATCTGTTGGGCCTCGGGCGTCAATGTTGTCATGCCTTCACCGCTGCGCGGACCGGTACCGACGAGGATCAGCCGGCGCACGAGCAACGGTTCTGCGATCGCCAGTTCCTGTGCGACAAGTCCGCCGAGCGAGAAGCCGAGAACGTCGACCTCAGTCAGCCCAAGCGCCTTGATGAAGACTGCGGCGTTGATGGCCATTTCTTCGATTGAAGTTGGCACTTCGCCAGAGGTGCTTGATATGCTGGCATTGTTGAACAGGATCACCTCGCGATTCCTTGCCAAACCATCGGTTACCAGTGGATCCCAATGATCCATCGTACCGGTGAAGTGCATATTGAAGACGAGCGGAATGCCGTCTTTATTGCCAAAGCGGCGATAGGCGAAGCGGATACCGTTGGCGTCGACGAATTCGGTCGGGGCGGTCTGGTGGGTAAACATCGTATTCATCCTTTGCTGGAGTTTGGAGGATGCGGGCGGCCAGGGGCCGCCCTTGAGTTCGGCATTAACCAGCAGTCTTGCCGCCATCGACCGTGACGATCTGGCCGGTGATGAACGAAGCCTTGTCGGAAGCAAGGAAGGCGATGGCATGGGCCATTTCTTCCGGCTGGCCGATACGGCCAAGCGGCACGCCAGAAAGCAGTGCAGTCTTGTTCTCCGGTGTGCCGGTGAAGCGGTTCAGCATGCCCGTCTCGGTCGGGCCAGGTGCCACGGCATTGACACGAACGCCGGTCGCGGCGACTTCGAGCGCCGCCGACTTGGTCATGCCTTCGACCGCATGCTTGCTGCCGACGTAAACGGACGCGCCGGCGGCTCCTTCATGACCATAGGTCGACGAGATATTAATGATACTGCCGCGGCCCTGCGCCTGCATGACGCGCAACTCGTGCTTCATCGAAAGCAGCGTACCGAGCACGTTGGTATCGAAGGTCGCTCCATAGCTCTCAGCGGTTTGTTCGGTCACGGCACCCGGCTTGCCTTCGGTGCCGGCGTTGTTGACCGCTGCATCCAACCGACCGAAGCGTTCGATCGTCTGATCCACCAGCTTGCGGACATCGTCATCGTCGCGAACATCCGCGCGGATGAACTCGGCTTCAGCGCCTAGCGAGCGAAGCTCGGTTTCCAAGGCATGGCCTGCTTCCTCATTGCGGCCGGAAACGACAACTCGGTTACCTTCCTTGACCAGTGCTACTGCAGCGGCCCGACCGATGCCGGTCAGCGCGCCTGTGATAAGAACGACGGGGGTAGACATGATATTAATCCTTTGAAATTCATTGTTTTTCCGAAAGACGGATCAAAACAGGCGCAGATTTTGTCGTCGGATTTCGTTTCCGTGATCGTTTCCGTTGAGCAAAGATCTAGGCGCTTCTTGCGCCGATGAAAAAGACTTTGTAAGTTGGTAGCCATGCCTTCCAGGCATGGAGGTTAAGATGGAACTCCGGCATCTTCGCTATTTTGTCGCCGTCGTCGAAGAAGGCAGCCTGACGCTTGCCGCTGAACAACGGCTGCACACGGCACAGCCTTCGCTCAGCCGTCAGATCAGGGATCTCGAATACGAGGTCGGCGTTCCGCTGCTGACGCGCAGCGCGCGGGGTGTGGAGGCGACGGCAGCCGGGCTTGCCTTTCTGGAGCATGCACGTCAGGCGATTGCTCAGGCGGAAGCTGCGGTGGAGGCGGCGCGGCGCGCTGCAGAGCCTAGCAAACCGGTGTTCTCCATCGGCTTTCTGACGGGACAGGAGGTGGATTGGCTCCCTCATGCCACGAGAATTCTTCGGGACGAGCTGCCCAACATCGAGATCAGGGTCTCGAGCCAGTATTCGCCGCAGCTTGCCGATGAACTCCAGCGCGGAAAACTCGACATCGCCTTTCTGCGCCGCGAGCCGAAGCCGGATATCGAATATGTCGTCATCGCAAGAGAACCGCTGGTGGTGATCCTGCCAAGCGACCATCGCCTTGCCGCATGCAAGGCGATCGATCCCATGGATCTTGCCAGCGAGACTTTTATCGGGATGTCCGATACGCCGCATATACTCCGCGGCGTCATCAACGACTATTTCGATCGGCTCGGTCTCAAGATCGCGCCGAAGCACCTGATCGACAATTTCGCCATGGGCGTGTCGCTTGTCGCGTCCACCCGCGGCGTCGCGCTGCTTCCCGCCTATGCCGAGAACTTCCTATCCCGGTCGGTCATCAGCCGCCCGCTCATCGGCAAGGCGCCGACAATCGATCTGATGGTGGGGTATCACAAGGCAAACAGCTCGCCATTGCTCAAGCTCTTCCTGTCGCGTGTGGACGATATGATCGAGCGTTTTTCCGACAAGGTGAAATGAGAGTCCTGCGATCTGTTTTCTTAATCCTACGTGCCGGGATCTCCGCGGGCAACGTGACGGGTAGTCAGGGACAGCTTTTGACGCAAAGTTGGGTAATTGCTTTTATCGCGCGCGCTTGCCTCCCCCCGCCAAACTCGCTAAGAGACGCCGCAACTTGGGGCCTTGGGGACCTAGGCTTTTTGAGCGGTTCCGGAAGTCGGGAGCCCGGCTCTCTGGCCAAGAGGTCTGCCCCAGAGCTTTCGTGATGCCGGATCCGGTTTTCCGCTTTCCCGGCGCCAGTCGTGGTAGAGGCATATGGCACGCATCGTAATGAAATTCGGCGGCACGTCCGTCGCTGACCTGGACCGCATCAGGAACGTCGCCCGCCATGTAAAACGCGAAGTCGATGCCGGCCACGAGGTGGCGGTTGTGGTGTCGGCCATGTCCGGCAAGACCAATGAACTGGTCGGCTGGGTCCAGGGCATGCCGAAGGTGATTGGCGCGAACTCTCCGTTTTACGATGCGCGGGAATATGATGCGGTAGTCGCCTCCGGCGAGCAGGTGACCTCCGGGTTGCTGGCGATCGCATTGCAGGCGATGGATATCAATGCGCGCTCCTGGCAGGGATGGCAAATCCCGATCCGCACCGACAATGCGCATGGCGCGGCGCGCATCATGGAAATCGACGGTTCCGACATCGTCAAACGGATGGGCGAGGGGCAGGTTGCCGTCATTGCCGGCTTCCAGGGACTGGGACCAGACAACCGCCTCGCGACGCTCGGGCGCGGTGGATCGGATACGTCGGCCGTCGCCATCGCGGCAGCTGTCAAGGCGGATCGCTGTGATATCTATACTGATGTCGACGGCGTTTACACGACCGACCCGCGCATCGTGCCGAAGGCGCGCAGGCTGAAGAAGATCGCCTTCGAGGAAATGCTCGAGATGGCTTCGCTCGGCGCCAAGGTGCTGCAGGTGCGCTCGGTCGAGCTTGCCATGGTGCACAAGGTGCGCACCTTCGTGCGCTCGTCATTCGAAGATCCCGATGCTCCGGGCATGGGCGATCTGCTAAACCCGCCCGGAACGCTGATTTGTGACGAGGATGAAATCGTGGAACAGGAAGTAGTCACCGGCATCGCCTATGCCAAGGATGAGGCTCAGATCTCGCTTCGCCGTCTAGCCGACAGGCCGGGCGTTTCCGCGGCGATTTTCGGGCCGCTCGCGGAATCCCATATCAATGTCGACATGATCGTCCAGAATATCTCCGAGGATGGGTCGAAGACCGACATGACCTTCACCGTACCGTCAGGTGACGTCGAGAAGGCAATCAAGGTGCTCGGCGACCATAAGGAGAAGATCGGCTACGATGTCGTGCAGAACGAATCGGGGCTGGTGAAAGTGTCGGTCATCGGCATCGGCATGCGCAGCCACGCCGGCGTTGCGGCTACCGCATTTCGTGCACTTGCCGAAAAAGGCATCAACATCAAGGCGATCACGACCTCCGAGATCAAGATTTCCATTCTGATCGACGGTCCCTATGCAGAACTCGCTGTCAGGACTTTGCATTCCTGCTACGGTCTGGATAAGAATTGATTCCCAGTGGGCGGCCTGCCCCTTCAGGTTGAGGAGACGAAGGCCGGCCCGCCGGGACTGAGTGCGTTGTTTCGGGAGCTTGAGACGCCATGAGAGACCTTTCCGGCGGTCCGCGCGTGCTGCTCAGGCGGCTGCGCGAGTTGATGGCGGAGCCGCTGGAGCCGCAGGATCGTCTTGACCGGATCGTCCGCCAGATCGCCGGCAACATGGTGGCGGAGGTGTGCTCCGTTTACGTGCTGCGGGCCGACGGCGTGCTCGAACTCTATGCGACCGAAGGCCTCAACCGTGAGGCCGTGCACCTGGCGCAACTGAAAATGGGGCAAGGCCTGGTCGGCACGATCGCCGCCTCGGCCCAGCCGCTGAACCTTTCCGATGCGCAGTCGCACCCTGCATTCCGCTACCTGCCGGAAACGGGCGAAGAGATCTACCATTCCTTCCTCGGCGTGCCGATCCTCAGGACCGGGCGCTCGCTTGGCGTTCTCGTCGTGCAGAACAAGGCGAGCCGCAACTATCGCGAGGAAGAGCTGGAAGCGCTCGAGACGACGGCGATGGTGCTGGCCGAGATGATCGCCACGGGCGAGCTGAAGAAGATCACTAAGCCGGGCCTCGAACTTGACCTGACGCGTTCGGTGACCGTCGACGGCGACACGTATAATGACGGCATCGGCCTCGGTTACGTCGTGCTGCACGAGCCGCGCATTGTCGTCACCAATTTGTTGAACGAGGATGCCGAGAAGGAAATCCGGCGGCTGGCCGAAGCCATGGGCTCGCTCAGGATCTCGATCGACGACATGCTGTCGCGTCGCGATGTCTCGATGGAGGGCGAACATCGAGAGGTGCTCGAGACCTATCGCATGTTCGCGCATGACCAGGGCTGGGTGCGCAAGCTCGAGGAGGCGATCCGCAACGGCCTGACGGCGGAAGCGGCGGTCGAGAAGGTGCAGAGCGACACGAAAGCCCGGATGATGCGGTTGACCGACCCCTATCTGCGCGAACGCATGCATGATTTCGAGGATCTGGCGAACCGGCTGCTCAGGCAATTGACGGGGTATACCGGGCGGACGACTGCCGAAGGTTTCCCCAACGATGCGGTCGTCCTGGCGCGTGCCATGGGGGCGGCCGAGCTGCTCGATTATCCGCGTGCCAATGTGCGCGGGCTGGTGCTGGAAGAAGGCGCGGTGACGAGCCACGTGGTGATCGTTGCGCGCGCCATGGGTATTCCGGTCATCGGCCAGGCAGCCGGTGTGGTGGCGCTCGCCGAGAACGGCGATGCCGTGATCATCGACGCCGACGAGGGACATGTACATCTGCGACCGATGGCCGATCACCGGCGTTCCTACGAGGAAAAGGTTCGCTTCCGCGCCAGGCGGCAGGAACAGTTCCGGGCGCTGCGCGCCGTCGAACCGGTGACCAAGGATGGGCAGCGGATTGGGTTGATGATGAATGCGGGGCTGCTGGTCGACCTGCCGCAGCTTTCGGAATCGGGTGCCGAGGGCATCGGCCTCTTCCGCACCGAACTGCAGTTCATGATCGCCTCCACCATGCCGAAGGCGGACGAGCAGGAACAGTTCTATCGCAATGTGATAAAACAGGCGGCGGGCCGCGCCGTCACCTTCCGTACGCTTGATATCGGCGGCGACAAGGTCGTGCCGTATTTCCGCGGCCATGAGGAAGAAAATCCCGCACTCGGCTGGCGCGCCATCCGGCTGTCGCTCGACCGGCCGGGACTGTTGCGCACCCAGCTGCGCGCTCTGTTGAAGGCATCGGCAGACACCGAGCTGAAGTTGATGGTGCCGATGGTGACCGAGGTTTCCGAGCTGAAGATCGTGCGCGAGCTGTTGCAGAAGGAAGTGCAGCATCTCTCGCGCTTCGGTCACGGGCTGCCGCGCAAGCTGCAATTCGGCGCGATGCTGGAGGTGCCTGCACTGCTTTGGCAGCTCGATGAACTGATGGAGGCGGTCGATTTCGTCTCGGTCGGTTCGAACGACCTCTTCCAGTTTTCGATGGCGGTCGATCGTGGCAATGCGCGGGTCTCGGACCGCTTCGATCCGCTCGGCAAACCGTTTTTGCGCATTCTGCGCGATATCGTGCGCGGCGCGGACCGGAACAAGACGCCGGTAACGCTCTGCGGCGAGCTTGCCAGCAAACCGATCTCGGCGATGGCGCTGCTCGGCATCGGCTTCCGTTCGATCTCGATGTCGCCGGCCTCGATCGGGCCGGTGAAGGCAATGCTGCTCGGGCTCGATGTCGGGGCGCTGACCAAGGCGATGGACGAGGTGCTGGACGATATCCACGCCATGATGCCGATGCGCGAGGTGCTTGCCCGCTTCGCCGAAAGCCACAATATTCCCCTTTAGACAGAGACTAAGAAGAATCGGAGTGAAGGGTGGCGAAGCTTCCCGTTGAAAAGATGCGCGAGCTGGAACGCCGTTTCGGAGAGATCGAAGCGCGCATGTCGGCAGGCCCGGCTGCCGATGTCTATGTGAAGCTCGCATCCGAATATTCCGAGCTGCAGCCCGTCGTGACGAAGATCCGCGCCTATGAGAAGGCGATAGCCGAGCTTGCCGATCTCGAAACGCTGCTCGAAGACAAGTCGGTCGACCGCGAAATGCGCGACCTTGCGGAGCTGGAGCTGCCCGAGGTGAAAGAGCAGATCGAGGCGCTTGAGCAGGAGATGCAGATCCTGCTGCTGCCGAAGGATGCGGCTGACGAGAAGAGCGCCATCCTCGAAATCCGCGCCGGCACAGGCGGCTCTGAAGCGGCCCTTTTTGCCGGCGATCTCTTTCGCATGTACGAGCGTTTTGCGGCGGAGAAAGGCTGGAAGGTTGAGATGCTCTCGGCGAGCGAGGGCGAAGCCGGCGGCTACAAGGAAATCATCGCGACGATCACCGGCCGGGGCGTGTTCGCCAAGCTGAAATTCGAATCCGGCGTGCATCGTGTGCAGCGTGTGCCGGAGACCGAGGCGGGCGGGCGCATCCATACGTCGGCCGCAACGGTGGCCGTGCTGCCGGAGGCCGAGGAGATCGACATCGAGATCCGCCAGGAGGATATCCGCATCGACACGATGCGCTCTTCGGGTGCGGGTGGCCAGCACGTCAATACGACGGACTCCGCGGTGCGTATCACCCATCTGCCGAGCGGTATCGTCGTCACCAGCTCGGAAAAATCGCAGCACCAGAATCGCGCCAAGGCGATGCAGGTGCTGCGCTCCAGGCTCTACGATGCCGAGCGGCAGAGGGCCGACAGCGAGCGCTCGGCCGACCGCAAGAGCCAGGTCGGCTCCGGCGACCGCTCGGAACGCATCCGAACCTATAATTTCCCGCAGGGTCGCATTACCGACCACCGTATTAATCTGACGCTCTACAAGCTCGACCGGATGATGGAAGGTGAGATCGAGGAGGTGGTGGATGCGCTGATGGCCGATTACCAGGCAAGCCAGCTGGCACAACTCGGCGAGCAACAATGAGCTCGACGGTCGCCGATACGCTTGCCGAAGCGCGCCGCCGCTTCATCGAAGCAGGTGTCGCCGACCCGGCGACCGATGCGCGGTTGCTTGTCGCGGGCCTTCTGAAACTATCGCCGACCGAGCTTTTGACGCGATCGTCCGAGCGGCTTTCTTCTGAGCAGGCCGAGGTGATTTTCAAGGCGGTGCAACGGCGGCTCGGTCATGAGCCGGTGCATCGCATTCTCGGCGAGCGGGAGTTCTATGGCCTGCCGCTTCGGCTCTCAGTGGAAACGCTGGAACCGCGACCGGATACGGAAATCCTGGTCGATACGGTGCTTGCCTATCTGAATGACCTTGCAGAGGCGCAAGACCATCTCCATATCCTTGATATGGGAACCGGGACGGGGGCGATATGCCTTGCGCTTTTGCGCGAATGTCCCGAAGCGTCAGGTATCGGCAGCGATATTTCGGCGGATGCACTTCGGACGGCAACATCCAATGCAGAAAGGAACGGATTACAGGATCGTTTCCAAGCCGTACAGTCGAGATGGTTCGAGAGCATCCAGGGTTGGTTTCATGCGATCGTCTCAAATCCGCCCTATATTGCTTCCAATGTCATTCACGATCTTGCTCCCGAAGTGACGAAATTTGATCCGGTTGCGGCACTGGATGGCGGCCCGGATGGGCTTGACGCCTACCGCGCGATCGCCAAAGATGCCGCAAGGTTCATGAGGCCCGATGCGGTCGTCGGACTCGAAATCGGCTACGATCAGCGAAACGATGTGACGGCGATTTTTGAAGCGAAAGGCTTCAAATGCCTCAAATCCGTAAAAGATTATGGTCAGAATGATAGAGTGCTCGTGTTCGCGCTCGCGTGACTGGCGATAATTGCTGCATTGAACAGGACATTATTGTTATTGCGAAGAAAAGGCTTGGATTTCCACGGGAAGCAATATAGGTTGCGGTCACGTGTTGGGCAGATAGGAATGAACGAGATTCGTTCGGTACTTGGTTTGCCTCGGGGGTCCGCTCTTTTAAACGAGAGTTTCAACGGTTGAACACGACCCAATGCGTGAATCAGTCAATCTGACTTGAAAACCAAGCGGCAGGTCGGCGCAAAGGCGCAGTATGCTCGCGGCACAAAGGTCCTGACCCGCTTTTCGGTCATGGCGGTTGGTGCCATGTATCCATCATAAACAGAGAATTCAGGTGAACGATCTATGAGGCCAGGACAGCAGAACAAGCGCGGTCGAGGGCGTGGTAACAACAATAACGGCGGTGGCGGCGGCGGAAGTAACAATAACAATAACAATAACAATAACAACAATTTCAACCGCAAGGGCGGCAATCCGCTGACCCGGACCTATGACAGTTCCGGCCCCGATGTGAAGATTCGCGGTACTGCGCAGCATATCGCCGAAAAATACGCACAGCTCGGCCGCGACGCCCAAAGTTCCGGCGACCGCGTGATTGCCGAGAACTATCTCCAGCACGCCGAACATTACTATCGTATCATCGCCAGCGCCCAGGCGCAGATGCAGGAACGCTTCCAGCGAGACGATCGCGGCGAATATGATCGCGATGGTTCTGATCGGGACGGTGTGGATCGCGACGGCGACGATATGGATAACAACGACAATGACGGCGACGATGTCGTTATCGTCCAGCCGCCGCAGAGCAGGCAGCAGCACCGGCCGCAGGCTCAGCCGCAACCGGCGCCTGCCCCGGCGGCTGCACCGGCACCCCAGCCCGAGGTGATCGACGGAACCGGCCCGCAGCCGGAGATCGAAGGCATTCCGGCCGAGGTCGCCATGGATGAGGAAGGTTCCGGCGGTCAGCCGCGCCAGCCGCGCCGTCGCAGCACCGGCAGCCGTCCCCGTCGCCCGCGTCGCGGCGCCGAAGGCGAAGCAGCCGCTGAGGGCGAGGGTTCCTCTGGCGAGGCGCCGGTACTGGCTGACGCCGCATCGGAATGAGGATTTCGCTTCTCCTTCAGGGGGAGTATGAGGTTCATGCCATCTGTTAGAATTGCGACGAAAATCCCCGGCTTCGCGCCGGGGATTTTCGTTTTGTCGGCTCTTTAAACTCGCAGAACAGGGTACCATATTCTCCTCGACTGCTTCGCCCAAATCTGAGATGGGCCAAGCGCGGCCTGCCTTTTCAGGGGGTCGATCTCAATCATCGGTCTGCGCCTCGTCAGGGCAGGGCGATCCATGGAGGTAGAATATGAATATCGAGAAATACTCCGAGCGGGTGCGCGGCTTCATTCAGTCGGCGCAGACCTATGCGCTGGCGCAGGGTCACCAGCAATTCACGCCCGAACATGTGCTGAAAGTGCTGCTCGACGACGATCAGGGCATGGCGGCGTCGCTAATCGAGCGCGCCGGCGGCGATGCCAAGGCTGCACGCCTCGCCAATGACGCAGCGCTGGCCAAACTGCCGAAAATTTCCGGCGGTAACGGCAATATCTATCTGGCGCAGCCGCTCGCCAAGGTGCTCTCGACCGCAGAAGAGGCGGCGAAGAAGGCCGGCGACAGCTTCGTCACCGTCGAGCGCCTGCTGCAGGCGCTGGCGATCGAATCCTCGGCCTCGACGTTTTCGACGCTGAAAAACGCCGGCGTGACGGCCCAGGGCCTGAACCAGGTCATCAACGACATCCGCAAGGGCCGGACGGCGGATTCTTCCAATGCCGAGCAGGGTTTCGATTCGCTGAAGAAATTCGCACGCGATCTCACCGCCGAAGCCCGTGACGGCAAGCTCGACCCGGTGATCGGTCGCGACGACGAAATCCGCCGCACCATTCAGGTGCTTTCGCGCCGTACCAAGAACAATCCTGTGCTGATCGGCGAACCCGGTGTCGGCAAGACCGCGATCGTCGAGGGTCTGGCGCTGCGCATCGTCAACGGTGACGTGCCGGAATCGCTGAAGGACAAGAAGCTGATGGCGCTCGATATGGGCGCGCTGATTGCCGGTGCGAAATACCGCGGCGAATTCGAGGAGCGGCTGAAGGCCGTGCTCAACGAGGTGCAGGCTGAGAACGGCGAGATCATCCTGTTCATCGATGAGATGCACACGCTGGTCGGCGCCGGCAAGGCCGATGGGGCAATGGACGCGTCCAACCTTCTGAAGCCCGCTCTTGCCCGCGGTGAGCTGCATTGCGTCGGCGCGACCACGCTCGACGAATATCGCAAACATGTCGAAAAAGACCCGGCGCTTGCTCGGCGCTTCCAGCCTGTTGTCGTCGACGAGCCGACGGTCGAAGACACGATCTCGATCCTGCGCGGCCTGAAGGAAAAATACGAGCAGCATCACAAGGTGCGCATCGCCGATGCGGCGCTGGTGGCGGCTGCGACGCTTTCCAACCGCTATATCACCGACCGTTTCCTGCCCGACAAGGCGATCGACCTGATGGACGAGGCGGCGGCGCGGTTGCGCATGCAGGTGGATTCCAAGCCGGAAGAACTCGACGAACTCGACCGCCGCATCATCCAGCTGAAGATCGAGCGCGAGGCATTGAAGAAGGAAACCGACGTCGCCTCGGCCGACCGGCTGAAGCGGCTGGAGACCGAACTGACCGGCCTGGAAGAGGAAGCCGATGCGCTGACGGCCCGCTGGCAGGCGGAAAAGCAGAAGCTCGGCCTTGCCGCCGATCTCAAGAAGCAGCTCGACGATGCCCGCAACGAACTGGCGATTGCCCAGCGCAAGGGTGAATTCCAGCGCGCCGGCGAGTTGACCTACGGTGTCATCCCGGATCTGGAAAAGCAGCTGGTCGATGCTGAGAGGCAGGATGGCGAACGCGGCGCGATGGTGCAGGAGGTTGTTATCCCCGACAATATCGCCCATGTCGTTTCCCGCTGGACCGGCATTCCGGTCGACAGGATGCTGGAGGGCGAACGCGACAAGCTGCTTCGGATGGAGGATGAACTGGCGAAATCGGTAATCGGCCAGGGCGATGCGGTTCAGGCGGTGTCGCGCGCTGTGCGCCGCGCCCGCGCCGGTCTGCAGGATCCGAACCGGCCGATCGGCTCGTTCATTTTCCTCGGCCCAACCGGCGTCGGTAAAACGGAGCTCACCAAGGCGCTCGCCCGCTTCCTCTTCGACGACGAAACGGCGATGGTGCGCATGGACATGTCGGAATATATGGAGAAGCACTCCGTTGCCCGGATGATCGGTGCGCCTCCGGGCTATGTCGGTTATGACGAAGGCGGGGCGCTGACGGAGGCCGTGCGCCGCCGGCCGTATCAGGTCGTGCTGTTCGATGAGATCGAAAAGGCGCATCCAGACGTCTTCAACATCCTGCTGCAGGTGCTGGATGACGGACGCCTGACGGACGGCCAGGGGCGGACCGTCGATTTCCGCAACACGATGATCATCATGACCTCGAACCTCGGCGCCGAATATCTGACGCAGCTCAAGGACGGTGACGACAGCGATACGGTTCGCGAGGAGGTGATGGAGGTCGTGCGCGGGCATTTCCGGCCGGAATTCCTGAACCGCATCGATGAGATCATTCTGTTCCACCGGCTGAAGCGTGAGGAGATGGGCGCGATCGTCGATATCCAGCTGAAGCGGCTGGTGGCGCTGCTGTCCGAACGCAAGATCGTCATCGACCTTGACGAGGAAGCGCGCCACTGGCTGGCGAATAAGGGTTACGATCCGGTCTACGGCGCAAGGCCGTTGAAGCGGGTGATCCAGAAATTCGTGCAGGATCCGCTGGCCGAGCAGATCCTGTCGGGCCAGGTGCCGGATGGATCGACGGTGAAGGTGACGAATGGTTCCGACCGGCTGCAGTTCAGGACCGGCCAGACGGTGAGCGAAGCGGCATAGGCCGGCTTTGCTGGATAAATGAGAAATGGCGGCTTCGGCCGCCATTTTATTTTACGGGGACGAGACGAGGAAAAGGTTGCAAATTACTTGCTCGCCACCTGATCCGAGGTCTGGTTGTTCAGCAGCGTATCAATGCGCTTGCGCTCGTCCTCGAATTTCGCCAGCGCCTCGCCCTGCAGTGACTTGCCGCCCGGCAGGCGGATGCGCAGGGGATCAACCTTTGTGCCGTTGACGATCAGCTCGTAGTGCAGGTGCGGTCCGGTGGACTCGCCCGTCGTGCCGACCCATCCGATCACCTGACCCTGACGAATCTTGGCGCCGGGGATAACGCCCTTGGCGATGGCGCTTTGGTGATTGTAGGAGGATTCATAGCCGTTGGCATGGCGGATGATCGTCTGGTTGCCGTAACCGCCGGAATCCCAGCCGGCTTTTTCGACCGTGCCGTTGCCGGCGGCGATGATTGCGGTACCGCGGGGGGCCGCCCAGTCGACACCGGTGTGCATGCGGGCGAAACCGAGGATCGGGTGACGGCGCATGCCGAAGCCCGATTTGAAGATGCCGTTGGGAACTGGGTTGCGCAGCAGGAACTGGCGGATGCTCTTGCCGTTCTCGTCGAAATAGTCGAGCGTGCCGTCATCGGGGTCCTGGAAGCGGTAGAAGCGCGTCTGCGTATCGCCGAAACGAGCGTTGACGTAGAGCAGTTCGGAATCCTCGGTCGCCTGGCCGGCGCTGTCGGCGACGGAGAAGAAGGCCTCGAGACTATCGGTCGACCTCAGCTGCGCCTGGAAATCGACATTGCTGGCGAGCAGCTTGATGATCAGCGCCGTCATATCCTTGGTCATGCCGTAGGACAGGGCCGCGCGATAGATGCCGTCATAGACGCGCGGCAGGTTCTGACCGGGTGGCGGCGCGAAGGAATTGTCATCGAAGGCGGTGGCGATGGCATCCAGCATCGGCGGCTCGCTTCCGGGCACGTATCTGCCCTTGTCGTCGACGGCCACGGTGACGAGATGGCGCGTGCCGCGATAGACGCTGGCTCGGATGATCTTTGCCTGCTCGCCCTTCTGAATGATGCCGATCCGCAGCACGTCGCCTTTGTCGAGATCGGCGGAACCCAGTTGCTGCGAGATAAACCCGGCAATGCCATCGGCATATTGCTGCGGATAGCCGGAATCCGTCAGCGCCTTGGCGATCGGCGTATCGACGCGGACGGGCAGGATGTCGTCGGCGAACTCCTCGGTCTGCGGCGTGATCGATTCCGATGCGGAAACGGTCATGTTCTGTTCGAGCACGCGAGCCGAGAGGCCGGCGGTCAGATCGACATCGGCATCCTCATTGGAGAAGCGGCGTGGATCGACGTAATAAAGGGCTGCAAGCTGCGTGTTGCCATCAGTCAGCACCGAGCCATTGGAACGCACGTTTTCTTCGACCTCTTCGAGCGACAGGCCGGACGCCATCTTCATGCTGCTCTTGCCGGTCGGGAAGGAAATGGTCTTCAGGCTGACTTCGGATTCGACATCGGAGCCGTAAAGCGCACCAGTGCGGCTTTGCGGGGCGGGCTGCGGCTCGTCGGCGGAAAAGATCGCCAGGGGATCAAAGTCGGGATAGTCCTCGGTCGCCACATGGTTGGCGGCCAGCGTCATCTTCACATGCGCGAAAGGCTGGCGACGAACGACCTCTTTCTCGCCATCGTGGACAACGGTCGAAACTTCCATGATGGCACGGTCGGACGGTTTTGCGGCGATGGCGGGCGCGATCAGCCTTCCGCCGCGCACCACTGTCGTATCCTCGTGCGCGTCCGCGGCAGCACTTGCATAGGCCTCGGCGGGGATCGCCAGTTGCTGTCGGCCGTCAAGAGCGGCAAAAAGCGCGACGCCCATCAGAACGGAGGATGTAATGCCGGTGAGGAACGTGCCCGAGAGCCAGCGCAAGGAAACCTCTCGGCGGTCGGGCGCACGCCTGCCGTCGGCCAGAAGCGGAGGCTCGTTGCCCAACGAGCGGATCATCATTTTCTCCGTCATCATGGCAGTCGGGTCCGCGTCCTTACATTCGACGTCTCTGGAAGCATTTCTCGGCCATCCTGGCTGGGGCGAAAGATGTGCATATTATAGGCATGGAAGTCAAATCGCACCGGGAAAGGCAGTCTGCCTGCATTTGCCTGTGTGAATCGTGTGTCTCTTAAGACCAGCAGATTGTGATGATGTCGGGGCGCGGTGGAGTGGAAAAAGCATTCCTCCCCCAAAAAGTCGAAAGAGGTTCATTTTCCTGGTCGCGTCAGGTCGGTCGGAATCCGGGAAACGACCGCATTTCCATGCGGTCTGAAATTTCGTCTGAAAAAACAATTGTTTGAAAGAAAAATCAGTTTTTTCGAAAAGCGCTGTTGACTGTTTGGGAGGGTTAGTTCTATAAGCCCACTCACTGAACGAGGGCGGCGGCGCTGCTGGCGACGAAGTCTTTCGTTCTAAAGAAACTCAAGCGGATTGGCGATTGCTGGTTTGTGTTC
>NZ_JABDWC010000036.1:0-49164 GCF_019685155.1 Rhizobium sp. NZLR1b | reverse complement strand
CCGGCAAGCCCAAGATCGTCGCAACCGTCGCAACTATGCGCAAGCTGCTCACCATCCTCAATGCCATCATCAGGGACGGACGACCATGGCAAAACGCTTGACAAATAAGACAGTCGCTCTCCCCGCTTGCGGGGCGAAGGGGGACATGCCGCGACCTCTCCGTCCCCATCTACCCCTCGCGGGGCAAGTCCCCTCGCGCCGTTTACGGGGAGAGGGTTAGGGTGAGGGGCAGATTTCGGCTCTAACCGGACAGCCGAACCCCTGTTCTTACCCCGAGATCTTCGAAAAATCCGCGACCGTTCCCGTCGCCGCACGGATCAGCCGGAGCAAGGCGAGGCGGTTGGCGCGGATGGCGGCGTCCTCGTCGTTGACGAGAACCCCTTCAAAGAAGCGGTCGACCGGGCCGCGCAGCTTGGAAAGCGCCTCCATCGCCGAGCGGAAGTCCTCGCCGGCGACGGCGTTCGAAGCATCCTTAGAGGCGCCTGAAATCGCCGAAAACAGCTCCTTCTCGGCGTCGAGCTTCAGCAGCGCTGCCGAAACGCCATCGGCGATCACGGTGCCCTTCTTTTCCTCGGCAGCGAGCAGCTGCGTCGCCCGCTTGGTGCCGGCAAGCAGGTTTTTGCCATCCTCGGAGGTGATGAAGGCGGTCAGCGCTTCGACGCGGCGTGCCACCATCAACAGATCGTCGGCATCGGCTGTCAGCACGGCGTCGATGAGGTCGTAGCGGGCGCCCTGGTCGCGCAGATAGACCTTGAGACGGTCATGGAAGAAGGAGAGCAGATCGGCGTCCTTGGTCGTCGCCACCAGCGGCAGGCGGACCCTTCGCTCCAGCAGGATACGGACGACACCGAGTGCCGCACGCCGCAGTGCGAACGGATCCTTCGAGCCGGTCGGCTTTTCGTCGATCGCCCAGAAGCCGGTCAGCGTGTCGAGCTTGTCGGCAAGCGCAATGGTGATCGCCACCTTGTCCTCCGGCACGCGATCCGACGGACCCTGCGGCTTGTAATGGTCCTCGATCGCTGCGGCAACGGAGGCATCCTCACCCTGAAGCACCGCATATTTGCGGCCCATCAAGCCCTGCAGTTCCGGGAATTCGCCGACGGCTTCGGTGCGAAGATCGGCCTTGGCGAGCACCGCGGCGCGATCGGCGAGCGCCGCATCCGCGCCGATGATCTTGGCCAATTCCTTGGCCAGCGCCCGGATGCGCGAAACGCGCGCCCCCTGCGTGCCGAGTTTGGCATGGAAGGTCACGTCGAGCGCATCGAGCTTGGCCATGCGCTGGTCGAGCGGCTTCTTCAGGTCGAGATCGAATTTCTTTGCGGAAGCCTCAAGCGTCTCCAGATCCGGCAGGTCGCCCTGATCGCGCTTCCAGAAATGCAGCGCATCCGAAAGCCGGGCCCGCACCACCTTGCCGTTGCCGTGGACGATTTCCTTGCCGCCGTCGATCGCCTGGATATTGGCAACCAGGATGAACTTGTTCGACAGCGTTTCCTCACCCGGTTTGCGCGTGACGAAGCACTTCTGGTTGGTCTTGATCGTCAGCCGGATGATCTCGGAGGGGATGGAGAGATAGTCCTCCTCGAAGCTGCCCATCAGCACCTGCGGCCATTCGACGAGGCCGGAGACTTCCTCCAGCAGACCTTCGTCTTCTACCAGCTCCAGCCCATTGGCGAAGGCGATGTCGCGGGCGTCGTGCAGGATGATGTCCTTGCGCCGCTCGGCGTCGAGGATGACCTTGGCCCTCTCCAGGTTCGCCGCATAGTCGTCGAAGCGCCGCACGGTGATCGGCTCGGGCGCGTGGAAGCGATGGCCAAAGGTGATGTTGGAAGCGGTGATACCGTCGATCTCGAAGGGGATGACGGTAGTCTCCTCATGCTCCGGGCCGAAGGTGCAGACGATCGACTGCAGCGGCCGCACCCAGCGCAGCGCGCCGGGTCTCGTGGAGGCCTTGCCCCAGCGCATCGACTTCGGCCAGGGAAAATCGCGGATGATGCCGGGCATCACCTCGGCGACGATCTCTTCGGCCGCGCGGCCCGGCCTGGAGATGACCGCGACGTAGAAATCGCCCTTCTTCGGATCGCTCACCACCTGCGCCTCGGAGACCGACGAAAGGCCGGCGCCGCGCAGAAAGCCTTCGATCGCCTTCTCGTTGGCGTCGGTGCGCGGCCCCTTGCGCTCCTCGCGCACATCGGCCGAGCGCGCCGTCAGACCGTGAATGTCGAGCGCAAGCCGCCGCGGCGTCCAGTATTCGCGTGCGCCCTCATAGGACAGACCGGCTTCGACTAGCGCATCGGTGACGAGCTTCTTGAGGTCGCCGGCAGCCTTGCGCTGCATGCGGGCCGGAATCTCTTCGGAGCGGAGTTCGAGAAGAAGGTTTGGCATGTCGAATTTCCTTGGCCCCCGCGACAGGGGAGAGGTGGCAGGGGCGCCGGGTCAAAACGTTGCTTCTGCTAGCAAAAAATGGCGTATCTGCACAACCGCAAAATCGCCGCCTTTCCGGCATGCTTTCCTGTGGATCGGCACCTGTCTGTTAACTCCAACATTGCCTTGCCGCTTTTCGCCGCTATGGTCCCGCAACTTTCGTCGAAACAGGAAATCCCAGGAAACCTCATGGCCGCTGACCTCCGTTTTCTCGCAGCTCGCATCTCGGCCGAAATCAGCGCCCGTCCCGAACAGGCCAAAGCCGCCATCGAGCTGCTCGACGAGGGCGCCACCGTGCCCTTCATCGCCCGCTACCGCAAGGAAGTGACCGGCGGGCTGGATGACACGCAGCTGCGCAATCTTGCCGAACGGCTGGTCTATCTGCGCGAACTCGAAGCCCGCCGCGATACGATCGTCGAATCGATTGCGGGCCAGGGCAAGATGACCGATGAGCTGAGGGTGAAGGTGGCTGGTGCCGAGACCAAAGCCGAACTCGAAGACCTCTATCTGCCCTACAAGCCGAAGCGCCGCACCCGCGCCGAAATTGCCCGCGAACGCGGCCTCGGCCCGCTTGCCGAGACCATTCTTTCCGACCGCGGCCGGGAGCCGGCGGTGCTCGCCGAAGGCTTCATTACTGCTGACGTGCCCGATGTGAAGACGGCGCTCGAAGGCGCCCGCGACATCATCGCCGAAGGCATTGCTGAAAATGCCGACCTGCTCGGCAGATTGCGCGCCCATATGCGCCAGGCTTCGCTGCTGAAGGCCAGGGTCGTCGACGGCAAGCAGGCGACGGGCGAGAAGTTCTCCGATTATTTCGACCATTCCGAACGCTGGGCGACCGCCCCCGGCCACCGCGCGCTCGCCATGCTGCGCGGCTGGAATGAGGAGGTGCTGACGCTGACGATCGAGGCCGACGCCGAGACCGCCTCTCCGAACAAGCCGGTCGAACGCATGATTGCGTCAGCCTACGAGATCGGGGCGAGCCGCCCCGCCGACCGCTGGTTGATGGAGGTCGCAAGCTGGGCCTGGCGCGTCAAACTTTCCATGTCGCTCTCGCTCGACCTGATGCGCGAACTGCGCGAAAGGGCCGAAGAGGAGGCGATCCATGTCTTCGCCCGCAATCTCAAGGATCTGCTGTTGGCAGCCCCTGCCGGCTCGCGCGCGACGATGGGTCTCGATCCCGGCATCCGCACCGGCGTCAAGGTCGCCGTCGTCGACGGCACCGGCAAGGTGATCGCGACCTCGACCGTCTATCCCTTCCAGCCGAGGAACGACGTGCGCGGCGCCCAGGTCGAACTCGCATCGCTGATCCGCAAGCACAATGTCGAGCTGATCTCGATCGGCAACGGCACCGGTAGCCGCGAAACCGAAAAGCTGGTGGCCGACATGCTGGCCGAGTTGCCGGCGCCGAAGCCGACCAAGGTCATCGTTTCGGAAGCCGGCGCCTCGGTCTATTCCGCCTCGGCGACCGCAGCGGCGGAGTTTCCCGATCTCGACGTATCGTTGCGCGGCGCCGTCTCCATCGCCCGGCGCCTGCAGGATCCCTTGGCCGAACTGGTCAAGATCGAGCCGAAGTCGATCGGCGTCGGCCAGTATCAGCACGACGTCGACCAGCAAAAGCTGTCGCGCTCGCTGGATGCAGTGGTCGAAGACGCGGTCAACGCCGTCGGCGTCGATCTCAACACCGCCTCTGCGCCGCTGCTTTCCCGCGTCTCCGGTCTCGGCCCGTCGATTGCCGATGCCATTGTCCGCCACCGCGACAGCGAGGGCCGTTTCGAGACCCGGCGGGACCTCATGAAGGTCGCCAGGCTCGGCGGCCGCACCTTTGAGCAATGCGCCGGCTTCCTGCGCATCCCCAACGGCAAGGAGCCGCTCGACGCCTCCTCCGTGCATCCGGAGGCCTACGGCGTCGCCAAGAAGATCGTCGCCGCCTGCGGCCGTGATCTGCGCGCGTTGATGGGCGATAGTGCGGTGCTGAAATCGGTCGATCCGCGCCAGTTCATCGACGAGAAATTTGGTCTGCCAACGGTCAGGGACATCATCTCGGAGCTGGAAAAGCCGGGTCGCGACCCGCGTCCGAGTTTCAAGACCGCGACCTTCGCCGAGGGCATCAACGAAATTTCCGACCTCAAGCCCGGCATGGTGCTGGAAGGCACGGTGACCAATGTCGCCGCCTTCGGCGCCTTCGTCGATATCGGTGTGCACCAGGATGGTCTGGTGCATCTGTCGCAGCTTGCCGATCGCTTTGTCAAGGATCCCCACGAGGTCGTCAAGGCGGGTGACGTCGTCAAGGTGCGCGTCGTCGAGGTCGATGCCAAGCGCAAGCGGATCGCTCTCTCGATGAAACGCGACGACGGTTCTTCGGCACCTGCGCAGCGGGGTGATTCTCGCGGAAACCAGGCTTCCAAACCCCAGAACGAGCGCCGTCCTGCGGCCCCGAAACCGGAAAGCCAGGGTGCTTTCGGCGCGGCTCTTGCCGAAGCCATGAAGCGAAAATAAGAGTTTAGCCGGTATTTCGGCAAAAATGCAACAGTTTGGCAACGTTCTGAGCGGAGTGCTAAATCCGGCGCTTGTAAGGCGAAAGAGAGCGACTAAGTTGATGTGACCATTCTGTCACATTTGCGAGGCGTCCATGGCGTCGGCTTTCCTATCGATCGTCCAGCAGATCATCCGCAAGGGTTCGTTGAAACTTACCCTTGCCAATGGCGAAACCCACATGATCGGCGACGGCACCGGTGAATCCGTCGCTGCCCGTCTTGCCGATCAGGAGGCCGAGGACGCCATCCGGCGCGACCCGACAATGAAGCTTGGCGAAATGTATATGCAAGGCCGGTTCATTCTCGAACAGGGCAACATTTACGATTTCCTGTCGCTGGTGAAGCAGAACACCACCAACGAGATCTTCGATTTCAAGATGGCAATGTTGCTCGTTGGCCGCATTGCCTGGCAGCAGGTGAAGAGCCGCATGCCTGGCAATCGCAACAAGCACAACGTCGCCCATCACTACGACCTGTCGGCCAAACTTTTCGATCTGTTCCTCGACGAGGACTGGCAATATTCATGCGCCTATTTCGAACCACCAGACATCGGTCTCGACGAGGCGCAGCTTGCCAAGAAACGCCATATCGCCGCCAAGCTTCTGCTCGAGCCGAACCAGCGCATCCTGGAGATCGGCTCCGGCTGGGGCGGTATGGGCATGTATCTGACGGAAGCGACCGAAGGAGCCGATTTCACCGGCATCACGCTGAGCGAAGAGCAGCTCAAGGTCTCACGCGGCCGCGCCGAAAAGCGCGGTCTGTCCGAGCGTGTGCGTTTCGAGCTGCAGGACTACCGCACCATGACGGGCAGGAAATTCGACCGCATCGTTTCGGTCGGCATGTTCGAACATGTCGGTATCGGCAATTACGGCAATTTCTTTCGCAAGGTATCGGACCTGCTCGACGACAACGGCGTCATGGTGCTGCATTCGATCGGCCGTCCGAAGCCGAGCTTCGGCACCAATGCCTTCATCGAGCGCTACATCTTCCCGGGCGGCTATATCCCTTCCGTCGGCGAAGTCGTGCCGCCGCTCGAAAAGGCCGGGCTGCTGGTCAAGGATGTCGAAATCCTGCCGATGCATTATGCCTATACGCTGCGCCATTGGCGCGAGCGTTTCGTGGCGCGCAAGGCCGAAGCGGTGGCGCTTTACGACGAGCAGTTCTTCCGCATGTGGGAATTCTATCTGGCCGGTTCCGAAATCGGTTTCCGCTGGGACGAACTCTTCATCCTGCAGATCCAGATCGCCAAGAACCAATTCGCCGTTCCCGACAACCGCAATTACATCGCGCGGAACGAGGCCAAGCTGAAGGAATTCGAGGCAAGGCGCGCACCGCTGGAAAAGGTGGCGTTCTGAGCGGCAGCACTTGTGCCGGTCACAATGAAAGCCGGCCACAATGAAAGGACTGCGGATGAGCAGTGCGTTTCCCGAAATCTATCTCGTCCGCCATGGCGAAACCGAATGGAGCCTGTCCGGGCGCCATACCGGACGCAGCGATATTCCGCTGACGGCGAACGGCGAGGACGCCGCCGGCAAACTTGCCGAACGGCTCGCCGGTCACGCCTTCTCCGCCGTCTGGTCGAGCCCCTCGGCGCGGGCCCGCAAGACCTGCGTGCTTGCCGGTTTCGGGCCGGGCGCAGTGATCAAGGAGGATCTCGCCGAATGGGATTACGGTGCTTATGAAGGCATCACCACCAAGGCGATCCTGGCTGAGCGCCCCGGCTGGCAGCTCTTTCGCGACGGCTGCCCGAATGGAGAGTTCGCCACCGATGTCGGCGCCCGCGCCGACGCAATCATCCATGCGCTTCGCCAAGCGGCTGGCACCATCCTGATCTTCTCCAGCTCGCATTTCCTGCGCGTGCTCGCCGCCCGCTGGCTCGGCCTGCCGCCGGAAGGCGGCGCCCATTTCGTGCTCGATACGGCTTCTATCAGCGTGCTCGGTTACGAACACGATCTGACGGAGCCGGTCATTCGCCGGTGGAACCAGAGGTAGGGCATCTGGGGGGAGCGGGTTTGCGGAATTCGATAGCAGATGCCATCAGCCGTGTGGGCCACACGGCACGACTCCCATTAGCGTCCTTTGTTCACCGTGGTTAACATTGGGGTAACGACCTCGCGATAAGTGTAGCCATCGCCGCCCTCCGCGGCTTTGTTTTTGCGTTTTCTGGAGTGCGGACGTGTCTCATCGGTCAGTCGTATCGATCTCTTTGGCTATTGGCCTTTTTTCCTTTGGTTCGGCGGCGGCGCAGGAAAGCGGCCAGCATTTCTGGTCCGGCGACTGGTATCTGAGCGTCGGTGTCGCAGGCTTCTCCGCCCCGAAATTCGAGGGCTCGTCGCATAATGAATTCAAGTTCAGCCCGCTGATCTCGGTCGGCCGCCAAGGCGCCGGCCCGCGTTTTTCCTCGCGCAACGACAATCCGTCCTTCGCCCTCATCGACAAGGGCGCCTTCCGCGCTGGTATCGTCGGCAGGTTCGTGCCGTCGCGCGATGACGGCGACGGCCATGAGCTGAAGGGCTTGAAGAAGGTCAAGTGGGGTGCCGAAGCCGGTGGTTTCGTCGAAGTCTATCCGACCGATTTCTTGCGCGCCCGTGCCGAAGTCCGTCAGGGCATCCGCTCATACGACGGCGTCGTCGCCGATCTCGCGGTCGATGCCTTCACCGATATCGCGCCCGACCTGCAGCTGTCAGGCGGCCCGCGCGCGACATTTGCGACAAGCGGCTATTACGACGCCTATTACGGCGTCAGCGCCAAGCACGCCGCCGCAAGCGGCCTTGATCCCTACAAGCCATCGTCGGGCATCCAGTCCTATGGCGCGGGTGCCGCCCTGACCTGGAAGGCGACCGAAAACCTCTCGGCAAGCTCCTTCCTCGAATATAAGCGGCTGGCTGGTCCCGCCGCCGACAGCAGCCTGGTGCGAGACCGCGGCTCGAAGAACCAGGTGCTGATCGGCGTTTCGGCGACCTACAAGTTCAATTTCTCCCTGCAGTGATCGAATGCATGTCGCCCGGAAGTGTGCAGCGGTTCCGGGATAACGACATGCATAAGACAAGAGCCAGAGTCGCCCGGAAGTGTGTAGCGGTTCCGGGATAACGACATGCATGAGACAAAGAGATCGCTTCTTGACCGGATCGCCGGCCGGTCGCTAGATGGCGGCATGCAAGATACCGGCGACTTCAACGATCGCGTTTCCGACGCACCTTCCGACAACTGGGTCTATCGGATCCTGCCGCAGTGGCTCTGGCCTTATGCCCAGCTTGCGCGGTGGGATCGCCCGATCGGCTGGCAGTTGTTGATGTGGCCGTGTTTCTGGTCGGCAACCCTTGCCGCCAATGCGGCGATCGGCGAGGGCCTCTATTCCGGCAGTCTGCTGGTGTCTCACCTTTTGCTCTATTTCATCGGCGCGGTCGCCATGCGCGGCGCCGGCTGCACCTATAACGATCTCGTCGATCACGAAATCGACATGGAAGTGGCGCGCACCCGTTCGCGTCCGCTCCCCTCGGGCCGCGTTACGCGCGCCCACGCGAAGATCTTCATCGGCCTGCAGGCGCTGGTCGGCCTCTTGGTGCTCTTGCAGTTCAACTGGCTGACCGTTTTCCTCGGCGTGCTTTCGCTCGGGATCGTAGCGTTTTATCCCTTCGCCAAACGGTTTACCGACTGGCCGCAATTCTATCTGGGGCTTGCCTTCTCCTGGGGCGCGCTGATGGGCTGGGCCGGCATTTTGGGCGGCCTCTCCTTTGCCGCCATCCTGCTCTACGCCGCCTCCGTCGCCTGGACGATCGGTTACGACACGATTTACGCCCATCAGGACAAGGAGGACGACGAACTGATCGGCGTCCGCTCCACCGCGCGGCTGTTCGGCGACAGGACGAGGCAATGGCTGATCGGCCTTTATGGACTGACGCTGGTGCTGATGTTTATCGCTTTCGTTCTTGCCGGCGCCAATATCATCGCGTTCCTGGCGCTGCTCGGGGCCGCCGGCATGTTCGCCTGGCAGATCCTCCGCCTCGATATCGATGATGCCGGCCAATGCCTGGCGCTCTTCAAGTCGAACAATCGCGTCGGCCTGATCATCTTTTTCGGCTTGTTCATCTCGCTGCTCTTCGCCATTCCCTGAATGGGGCGATGACTTCAGCGATGCATGAAACGATAAACCCGGCGCAGGCGCCGGGTTTCAAAATGCTTGCAAAAACCGAGTGTCGCTATTTCGCTCAATTGCGGGCGATGATTTCCTTGCCCTCGATCTTCATGGCGACACCCAGCCGACCGGTGGTGCGGCGCACGAGGAAGCGCGGGCGCCGGTTGGCGAAGTAGGAATGACGGCGGCGCGGCTTGAGATCGCTGGTGCGCAAGGCACCAATATGGTCTTCGAGCGGACGGGCGACGCCGTCGGCCTCGACCATCAGCATCGGAATGCGGAAGGCTTCGGACCAGCTGCGCCAGTCGGCGGCGATATCGCTGAGGTCATGGGCGACGAGCAGCGGAATGCAAAGGTCCGGATCGGCGTGGTGAAGCTCGAGAGTGACGGTGACTTCGCCGTCGCCATGGTCGATGGCGCGGGCAGCGACGCCCTTGAAGACGCGCTTCGGCAGGGCAATCGAGAGCGGCAGGCCGCTGGAAGGGAGGACCTTGCGCAGCACCGCGCCGCGTTCGTCTATGGTGATGTTGACGTCATCCGAACAATCGTGGATGGCGTAGCTGACCTGCTGGGGAAAGCGGGCCGGATCGAGGCGTAACGTCGTGCCAGCCCAGGCGGGCTTCATTGCGGGATTGTTCATGTCATTCTACCCTTGTCTTACCTGAGAGCCGATTTCCGGTCTTCTCCTTGGGACTTTTCGTCCTCTATGGCCGACAATAGGGGCCTGCCGTTCCGTACAGCTTAAAAATTGCGGTTAAGAAAACTTTGCCTCCTCTGATGGTTATCAAAACCGAATCCGGCAGGGTTTCCGGAAGGTGAACGGTGTGGTGTGCTGATATGATGCATCCTGAGGTAAGCCTCAGGTAAGCTTTCCGTGGCAAAATATGCTTACCAGCAGTTCGTTCTTTTAGAGAGTTTGCCGAAAAGGGCGCTTTTAATGATCACGGCTTCCCTCGCTTACACGATCCTGTCGAAGGATATGACGTCGAGCCTCAACAAGGTTGCGTCGCAGGCGACGGTCAAAAAGGACGCTCAGTACTACGCCGACCATATCAACAAGGTCACATCGGTCGACGACTTTCTCGGCGATTACAAGCTCTACAGCTATGCGATGAAGGCCTATGGTCTGGAGGATATGACCTACGCCAAGGCCTTCATGAAGAAGGTGCTCGAAAGCGATCTCACCGACGCCAACAGCTACGCCAACAAGCTTTCTGATACGCGTTATCGCGAATTTGCCTCCGCCTTCAATTTCAATGCGCCTGCCAAGGATGTGCAGACGGACGCGCAGGAGGACGATCTCATCGGCCTCTACAAGCAGTCCTTCGTCGATGCCGACAAGGCGGCGAGCACCGAGAGCACCTATTACAACAACAATATCGATAGCGTGCAGACGGTCGACGATCTGGTCAACAACACGCGGCTGCGCACCTATGTACTGACGACTTTCAAAATCGATCCCACCTATGCGTCGAAGGATTTTCTGCGCCAGGTGCTGACGAGCGATCTCAGCGACCCCACGAGCGTCGTCAACACGCAAGGTGGCGACAAGTACAAGGCGCTTGCCGCCCAGTTCAGCTTCAACGCCGACGGCACAGTCACCGGCACGGCGCAGACGGCGGCGCAGAAGGCGTCGGTCGTCGAGACCTACACGCTGAATTCCCAATCGGTGATCATCGACAATTCGGTCGGCTCCGACGTCTACTATGTCGGCAAGACGGCGGCTGACTACAACAAGGCCTATTATACCGCCAAGATCGGCACGATCACCAATGTCGACGATCTGGTCGCCGACAAACGCCTGACCTCCTACATCACGACGGCCTACAGCATGGGCGCCGACTTTACCGCGGCAGCGTTGCGCACGGTGCTGACCGACCCCGGTTATGCCCAGCTGATGGGCTTTACCAATGTCTACAACGCCTTCAACTTCAAGGCGGACGGGTCGACCTTGAGCACGGCGCGCGTCCAGACGGTTGATCAGGCGAACAAGCTGTCATCGGCAGCGTCGAGCACCGCCAACTATTATAATGTGACCTCGCAATCGAGCGGCATCACCAATGTCGACGACCTGCTCGCCGACAATGTGCTGGCGCGTTCCATCAAGGATGCCTATGGGCTTGGCACCAATTTCAGCAATGCCGACCTGAAGAATATCCTGACGGATTCGGCCTATGCCGCGGCCCAGGGCCATGCCGGTCTCAATGCCGACTTCAATTTCCAGGCGGATGGTTCGATCAATGGTTCGGTGATCCAGACCGCGGCGCAGCGGAAATCGACGACCGACAAGTTGGCGGCGAACGCAGCGCATTTCAACAGCATAATCGGCAATGTCACCAATGTCGATAACATCATGTCCGATACTGTCGCAGTCAGCTATCTCAGAAACAGCATGCAGATCGCCGACAGCGTCTCCGATGCGACGTTGAGGACGTTCCTCGTCGACCCTGCGGCTGCCAGCGCCCAGGGCTACAGCGACGTTAACAACCTCTTCAATTTCAAGGCCGACGGTTCGGTCGCGACGCTTTATGCCTCGCAGAGCGCGACGCAAAGCGCCAGCACTGCCAGCAAGGCCAATGATGCGGCCGTCTATTACCAGGCGACCATCGCCGGCATCTCAAACGTCGATCAGTTGCTGTCGGATCAGAAGCTGAACAATTTCGTGCGCAACGCCTTCGGCATCCCGTCCACCGTCACCGACGTCGCTCTTCGCAATATCCTGACCGATCAGAGCGGCACCGGCACCTATGCCGATGTTGCCGCCGCCTTCAACTTCAAGGCGGATGGCACGCTCGAGGACGGCATGCAGGCGCAGACGGCGGCACAGATCACCAACACGAAAATTGCCGCCGGAGCCCGCACCGACGATTATTCCGCCCGGATGGCGACAATCGGCAATGTCGACGATCTCATCGCCGATGACGCCATCACCAATTTCCTGAAGAGCACCTACAATCTGCCATCGGCTACCTCGAACGCTGATCTGAAGAGCATTTTGACCGATGCGACCGCCGCCGCCGCCGCCGGCCACGCCGATCTCAATGCCGACTTCAACTTCGCCGCCGACGGATCGCTCCCGGTCGTCAGCTCGGTCCAGACGGCCGATCAGGCGCAAACCACCAATGACAATTATATGGCGCGCTATGACGACGAGCGCGACGAGGCGATCGACGAAGTCACCTCCAATTACACGAGCATGATGGCCGATAGCACCAGCCTGCTCGATTTCTCCGAGATCAAGAGCGTCAACGATTTCCTGCGCAGCAATTCCTCGGCCGATTTCAAGAAAAGCAACGACAAGCTGCCGGATCCCTACCATGTGGCGCTGCAGGCTTTCGGTCTGACCGACCAGGAGGTGCCGCGCTCGATGATGCGCAAGATCCTGACGAGCGATGCATACGACCCGAAAGGCTATATCGCCTCGCTGAAGGACGAACGCATCACCAACCTTGCCCGCGCCTTCAACTTCGGCCCCGACGGCAAGGCGGCGTCACCCTTCCAGGCGCTTCCCGATGCGACGTTGGCCAAATACGCCACCGATTATAAGGCGCATGTCACCATGCTGTTGAAGGCCGGCCCGTTAAAGGACAAGGCATCGAAGGACGCGACGACCGAGGTGGATTACTTCGCCAAGGGCATGGCGAAGGTGAAGTCGCTCGACGATTTCCTCGACGACAGCCGCCTGACGAATCTGGTGCTGAAAGCCAACAACCTCGACCCGAAGGATTACGACAAGGCGACACTGAAGAAGATCTTCACCTCCGATCCCGACGACAAGAAGAGTTATCTGAACACCAAGGCCGATGCGCGCTTCAAGGATATCGTCGCCGCTTTCAACTTCGACAAGGACGGCAATCTCACCCGCGCCAAGGTAGGCACTATCCAGAACAAGGCTGCCGAAGACCACACCCAGAAGCTTTTCGTCCAGCAGACGATGGAAGCCCAGCAGGGCGAAAGCAATGACGGCGTCCGCCTGGCGCTCTATTTCAGCCGCAAGGCCCCGAACATCACCTCGATCTATTCGATCCTCGGCGACAAGGCGCTCTATCAGGTGATCACCACCGCCTACAGCTTGCCTTCGCAGATCTCGGGCATGGATGTCGCCAAGCAGGCCGACCTCATCAACCGCTTCGTCAAGCTCGAGGATCTCCAGGATCCGAAGAAGGTCGACAAGCTGCTGCGGCGCTTCACCGCCATGTACGACGTCAAGAACAGCACGCAGCAGTCGCCGGCGCTGCAGATCCTGACCGGCGGCGGCACGCAGCAATCCTGACCGTCGGTCTCACACGTCGAGACTGACCACCTTTCCAGGGTTCATGATGTTGGCGGGGTCGAAGGCGCGTTTGATGCGGCGCATCAGCTCGATTTCGATTGCCGGGCGGATGGCAGCCAGTTCGTCGCGCTTCAGCTGTCCGATGCCGTGCTCGGCCGAGATCGAGCCGCCGTGAGCAATTACCAGCCCATGAACGATGTGGTTCATCTCGTGCCAGCGGGCGATGAAGGCGTCCTTGTCGGCACCGACCGGCTGGGAAATATTGTAATGGATATTGCCGTCGCCCATATGGCCGAAAGCGCAGATGCGGGCTCCGGGCATTGCCGCCATCACCGCTTCT
This sequence comes from Rhizobium sp. NZLR1b, assembly GCF_019685155.1. Lineage (NCBI taxonomy): Bacteria > Pseudomonadati > Pseudomonadota > Alphaproteobacteria > Hyphomicrobiales > Rhizobiaceae > Rhizobium > Rhizobium sp. NZLR1b. The sequence continues at coordinate 35,458 of NZ_JABDWC010000036.1, read as the reverse complement.
TCGGCCTCGGCCATGAAATGCGGAACCTTCGACACCGGCACGGAAACATCGTGCTTGATCGACCCGCCTTCCGGCTTCTGGGCATCCGACATGCTTTCGCGCATGTGCCAGATGGCCTTCTGCTGGGCGACCGATGAAGCGATCGCCGCATCGAGCACCAGCCCGGCCTCGAAGCCTTGTTCCAGGACGCCGTTCATCATCCGCTCCGCCGTCTCGGCCGAGTCCGACGTGGAGATGTCGATCAGCACATACCAGGGATAGGGCGCTTCCAGCGGATCGCGCACGCCGTCGATGTGGCGCGTGGTGATGTCGACGCCGAAACGCGGCATCAGCTCGAAACCGGTGAGCGAGGCGCCGCAGAGGCTGGAGGCGAGATCGAACAGACCAAGCGCATCCTCCACCGAATTCAGACCGGCGAATGCCACCTGATGGCCGAGCGGCTGGGGAAACAGCTTCAGCACCGCGCCGGTGATGATGCCGAGCGTGCCTTCGGCACCGATGAAAAGGTCGCGCAGGTCGTAGCCGGTATTGTCCTTCTTCAGGCGGCGTAAGCCGTCCCAGATCTCGCCGGTCGGCAGCACCACTTCGAGGCCGAGACAGAGCTGGCGCATATTGCCGTAGGCAAGCACGGCCGTGCCGCCGGCATTGGTGGAAAGATTGCCGCCGATGCGGCAGGAGCCCTCCGAGCCGAGCGACAGCGGAAACAGCCGCCCATGCGCCTCGGCCGCCTGCTGCACTTCGGCCAGGATGGCGCCGCCGTCGGCCACCAGCACGTTCGCCACCGGATCGATATCGCGGATCTTGTTCATGCGTTCGAGCGACAGGATGATATCGGACTTGCCCTCACGCGGCGTCTGGCCGCCGACCAGGCCGGTATTGCCGGTCTGTGGCACGATCGCCGCTCCGGTCTCCGTCGCAAGTTTCATGATTGCCGAGACTTCTTCGACAGAGCCGGGCTTCAGGAGGAGAGGGGAGGAACCGTGATAGAGCCCGCGGTTCTCGATCAGATGCGGCGCCAGATCGGCCTCGCTGGCAAGCGCGTATTTGTCGCCGACGATGGCGGCGAAGCGGTCGAGAAGTTCGGCGGAAATGCTGGGGCTGCTCATCGGGTTCGATCCTCCGTCATTATTTCAAGTCGCGGGGTGCAGCTGCCCGCTGCAGGCGGTCGTTGATCGCTTCGCCCAACCCCTCCTCGGGGATGGCCGAAAAGGCAATGCTCGAAGCCCCGCTGGCATCGGCCCGCTTCATGTAGTCGAAAAGATTGGCCGCCGCCTCGGCAAGGTCGCCCTGCGGGCTGAGATCGAGGACGATCCGGGCGCCGTTTGCGCCGGAGACCGCCGCGCCGCCGAAGGCGATCAGCGCTTCGCCGGGTTCGACCGTCGTCGCATTGAGGCGCACCGACGCGCCTGGCGCGTAGTGCGAGGCGAGCATGCCAGGCGCCTCGATCGCCGCCGATGCCGTTTTCGCCCGCAGCAGCGGCCGGCCTGCGACGCGCTCGATCTCGCGTGCCGCCAGACCGCCGGGGCGAAGCAGCCTTACCCGGTCGCCCTCCACCTTGACGATCGTCGATTCGACGCCGACAGCGCTTGGGCCCGCATCGAGGATCAACGGGATCTTCGCCCCAAGATCGGCCTCGACATGGGCGGCACTCGTTGCGCTGATCGCGCCTGACGTATTGGCGCTGGGGGCTGCGAGCGGCCGCCCGAAGGCGCCGATCACCGCGCCTGCAAAACCCTTCGGCACGCGGATGCCAACGCTGTCGAGCCCGGCGGTCGCCAGCGAATGGATCGGGCTTTCGGTCTTCAGCGGCAGCACGAGGGTCAGCGGGCCGGGCCAGAAGGCGGCGGCGAGAGCCCTCGACACCGGATCGAATTCGGCGTGCTCTTCGGCCATGGCGAGATCGGCCATATGGCAGATCAGCGGGTTGAAGCGCGGCCGTCCCTTTGTCTCATAGATGCGGGTGATCGCCGCCGGATTGGTGGCGTCGGCGGCAAGGCCGTAGACCGTCTCGGTCGGAATGGCGATGGCAAAGCCGTCGGCAAGAGCGGCGCAGGCCGCCTCAAGCGCTGCCTGCCTGTCTGCCTCAATGTCGATCGTGCGTGCCATGTGCTGCCTGGTGCTTCAGTTCCGGCAGTCATTAGGCTTTCCGCTCTTCGCGATCAATCGCGTTGTTGGCCTCACGCTTCGATGCGATGCGCTTTATAGCTGGCGGATGATTTCGCGCAGCTGTTCGTTGCGGGCGCCGAGCAGCAGGATGTTGCGGATCGCTGCCTGCGGATCATGGGTGCGGAAGAGCAGGCCGTTGCCGCGCACTGACCGGTCGATGCTCATTTTTTCCTGGGAGTGCTCGCCGGGTTTGATCGCGACGGCGAAATACATGCGGGAATAGCCGACATCGATGCGTTCGAAGAAATTGTCGTTCTGGCCGATGTCGGAATAGAAATTGGCGATGTAGAAGGCCCAGCTCACGTCTTCGTAATGCGCGAACTTCGTCCGCGCAGCGGTGACGTGGCAATAACCGAGATGCGGGCTGTCCTCCAGCGTCCGGTGAAAGATCATCTTCGGAAACTGGATCGAGTGGTGAAAGCCGTTGATGTGCTGATGCGTCTTTTCGCCGGCCACCTGCAGCTTGCGGCCAGTCTTTTCGGCGACCTCATCATGGGTGAAATAGCGCTTTTCCTCGGCCAGCCAGTGCCGCCGCTCGCGCGGTATCCGGCCGGTGCGCAGGAATTCGGAATGCGCGGCAATCGGCTGCCGCTCTTGCAATCTGCTTGCATCTTTCGCGTCGAAATAACGGAGTCTGGCCATGGTTCGCGTTCTTCGCTCGGTCTGAATCAACGGCAGGATAGGGTGGCATGCTTAAGGCGATGTTAAAATCGCCCGGCGGCCGGCCGGCCAGAGACCTAAATGCCGGCAGCTGTCGCAAACGCGATGGACGCCGATATCACCCAGCGAACCTCTTTGCGCAACGGCCCTTTACGCCATGTCGCAATTGACGATAATCGCCTGGAGAGTCGGACGAATGTCAGCGACTGGGATCAGTAGCTTTTGGCTTGCCGCACCCTGTCGTCAATTTCGAAGCCGATGTCGCATTACAACCAAGCGGCAGGGATGCCAGGTGATTAAATGGGCCCAGGTGATTAAATGGCGCCATGAACAATTCTCCCGAAGGAGAAGGAAGCGGGCGCGCTTCCGCCGGCCTTCTGCTCGAGGGTGGCAACCGGGTGCACGAGGACATGAAGATGGATATTCGCAGCAACGTTTTGCGTCAGCTCAAGGGCCGTCGTGAGGGCTTCAGCCTCGAACGGCCGTTTTATATCGACGAGGATTATTTCCAGCTCGACATGGAGATGATCTATTATCGCGACTGGCTGTTCATCGGCCATGATTGCGAATTGCCGAAGCCCGGCGCCTATTTCACCGTCCAGATCGGCAGCTATCCGGTCGTCGTCGTCCGTGGCCGCGACAATGTCATCCGCGCCTTCCACAACAGCTGTCGTCATCGCGGCTCGCGCGTCTGCACCAAGGAGCACGGCTCTTCCGTGCGTCTCGTCTGCCCCTACCATCAGTGGACCTATGATCTTGAAGGCAAGCTCGCCTTCGCCCGCCACATGGGCGATGATTTCGATAAGACCGGCTTCAACCTGAAGCCCGTCCATTGCGAAATCGTCGCGGGCTATGTCTTCATCTGCCTTGCCGATACCGCCCCGGACTTCCAGCCGGTGCGCGACAAGATCGAGCCCTATGTCGCGCCGCACCGGATCAGCGAGAGCAAGGTCGCCTTCCAGAGCACGATCATCGAGAAGGGCAACTGGAAGCTTGTCTGGGAAAATAATCGCGAGTGTTATCACTGCGCCGCCAATCACCCCGAGCTTTGCCGCACCTATCCCGAAGCCCCGAGTGTCACCGGCACGGATGGCGGCGCCGACGATCCCGAGATCGCCGGCCATTGGGCGCGCTGCGAGGCCGCCGGCCTGCCGAGCAAGTTCCAGATGTCGCCGGACGGTCAGTTCCGCACCGCCCGCATGCCGCTGATCGAGGACGCCGAGAGCTACACCATGTCGGGCAAGAGCGCCGTCAAGCGTCCGCTCGCCGACGATATCTCGATCAGCCATATCGGCACCATGCTGCTCTTCCACTACCCAACGACGTGGAACCACCTATTGGGCGACCACGCCATCTCCTTCCGGGTGCTGCCGCTCAGCGCCAATGAGACGGCGGTGACGACAAAGTGGCTGGTCCACAAGGACGCGGTCGAAGGCGTGGATTACAATCTCGAGGAACTGACCCACGTCTGGACCGAGACCAACGACCAAGATCGCCGCATCGTAGAAGAGAACGCCTTCGGCATCCACTCGCCTGCCTATGAACCAGGCCCCTATTCCTCCCTGCACGAGGGCGGTGTCATGCAGTTCCTCGAATGGTATTCCAACTTCATGGTGAACCGCCTGCAGGGCGACCAGGCGAAAATCTCCGCCGTGGCGTAACATTTCGCCCGGAACTGTGCAGCGGTTCCGGGATAACGACATACATAAGACAAAGGACTAAAGCGCGTCCCGGCCGCAATTCCGGGCGCCGTTATCGAGGGCGGCCTCGCGGTTAATGCCCGGTTCAGATCGATTTCTTTAAAGATACGAAAGCAGCCGGCCCCCGGCCGCTTTCGGAACCATTCGGGCACGAAAGCGTTGCTAAACAGGCGGTTATCGCTGTTGAATGGGAGAGAAGAATGTTCGGTTTGAGTAACAAGATCGCGACCGCAGTTCTGGCTGCCGCCGTCGTTCTGACAGGCTTCGTGCCGTCGCAGGCAGTCCAGATGCCAACCGCCCCGCAGGTGGAAAAATCCTCCGCCGTCGAGAACGTCCAATACCGCCGCTACTATCGTCCCGGTTATGGGTCGGGCGGCTACTACCGTCCCGGCTATCGGCCGGGCGCCTATTATCGGCCGGGCTACGGCGGCGGCTACCGCCCCGGCTATTACGGTGGCTATCGCGGATACAGCTATTACCGTCCGGGCTATCGCCACTACAACGGCTACTGGTATCCGCTCGCCGCCTTCGGCGCCGGCGCGGTCATCGGCGGCGCCATTGTCGCGCAACCGCGTTACGTCGAGCCTGCGCCCAGCATGGGTTCAGGCCATGTCGCCTGGTGCGCCAACCGATATCGGTCCTATCGCGCCTACGACAACACGTTCCAACCCTATAACGGCCCGCGTCAGCAGTGCTATTCGCCGTAATGAGGCCGGAATAGGAAGTGGGCATTGCCCTCACGCTAACCCTCTCCCCGTAAAAAACGGAGAGAGGGGACGTGGCAAACGTGGCGTCGCGCGGCCGTCCATTCGGCTTTCTCGGCAAGGTTGACCAAGCCGAGTCCCCACGCCGGCCCGTACCAGCCGCCGCGCAGGGACCTGCCCATGCAGCGGAACGAGAGGGCGGTGGCGTGAAGAAACCGTGAACTCATTTCATCATCGGCTGCGAAACTCAGTGGACGACGGTGATCACCGAAATGCCAGCTTCGTCGGCGGCACGGATAAGCGCTGCTCGCGCGTCCTGAGCCGGAATCTCCCCGTGTATTGCATCCCGGCAAGCCATAATCGCCACGAGGTATTCTTCTCCATCGTCGATCGGCCAGCCAACGGTCAGCATCTCGGCAGCCTGCACGAGAGTTGCGACGAGCTTGTATTTTTCCGGCCCACTCACCACGAGCATCAGAGGGACGAACTCTCCGGATGTGCACCATTTCATGACATTAGGTCTCCCCACGGTAAATACATTAGTAACCGTGCAAGAACCGTTCCGAGCGAGGTGGTGGCATGAACCAACGGATTACCCGAGCGTCGATCGCTGAGATTGTAAAAAACGGGGAGAGGGGACGTGCCCTTAGGGGACGTTAGCGAGGGACGGAGACGTTGCGGCATATCCCCTTCGCCCCGTTTACGGGGAGAAGGGGCCGGCAGGCGGATGGGCAGCAGCGCCCACCCCACCTCTCAGATTCAAAGAATATCCACTCGCCGCAGCAGCCACCAGGCAAAGGCAATCGAGGCGACGATGAGGGCGACGGCGTATTCGGTGCCGTAATCGCCGACGGCGAAGGGCAGGTTTGCGGTGTTCATGCCGAAGAAGCCCGTCACCAGGGTCGGCGGCAGCAGGAAGGCCGTCATGATCGACAGCAGATAGAGGTGGCGGTTGGTCTCGGAGGATTGTTTGGAATCGATTTCTTCGTGCAGCAGGCGCGCCCGGTCCTGCAGCGCGTAAATATCGTGGTCGACCGTTTCCAGCCGGCTTGTCAGCCGCCGCGCCACATCATCGAAGCCGAATGGCATCTCGTCGTCGTCGGCCGCCGCCGCACGGCGCATCAGCGCCAGCACCGTGCGCAGATGGCGATGCAGCCGGACGACGGTGCGCCGGACCGGCGCCAGCCGCCGGCGTTCGTCGCGCGGCGCATTGTCGTAGACAAAATCCTCGATCAGGTTCAGCTCTTCGGTGAGTTCCATGACGATCGCGATCAGCGTGCGCTGAAACTCGATCACCAGCAGTTCGAACAGATCGACCGGCCGTGAAAATTTTCCCGGATTTTTTTCGATCAGCGCCCGCGCCCGCTCGACGCTGCGCAGCGGCTGCAGCCTCGTGGTGATGATGAAACGGTCGGACATGGCAAAATGCAGCCAGCCGAGATTGTTGGTATCCTGGGCGAAATCGCGCTGGCAGTCGACGAGCGTGCCGTAGAGCATCTGCTCGTCGACGGTGATGGTCGCGTGCGTGTCACGCGTCGTCAGCGCCGATTTCGCGTCCTCCGTCAGTCCGGCGAGCGTTTCGAGCAATGCCGGCACGCGGGCGTCAACAAGGTTGAGGTGCAGCCAGTAGAAACAATTGTCGGCGATGAGGTCCGCCACCGTCGCACTGTTGTTCAGACGCACCGCCGTCTTTTCATCCGGCGAGAAGCGATAGGCCCAGACGAAACCGGGTATGTTGACGGGCAATGTATCCATTGGTCGCCGATCCCTTGCGAAGGCGATGTCCTTACAGCCTCTTCATGACGTTCATTTGTGCAAGAGTGCAAGAGCCGGGCTGTGATGTCGGGCAAACTATTGCACGACAGTCAATGGAATCGAAATTGACGTTTACGTAAAAATCAATTAGCCCTTTGCCTCGGAGGGGCTTTGCCCAAATACAGGAAGTGCAGGCCGTCTGCGGAGGAAAACCATGTACAAGGCGCCCGTCGAGGAAATCGCGTTCACGTTGAAGCATGTCGCCGGCATGGGCGAGGCGATTTCAGCAGGCTTGCTCCGCGATCTCGGCGAAGATCTGGTCGATGCGATCCTGGCCGAGGCGGGACGTTTTGCCACAGAGGAAGTGGCGCCTCTCGCAGACATCGGCGACCGGCAGGGCGCCCGTTTGATCGATGGTGAGGTCCGGCTGCCGGATGGCTGGCGCGATCTCTATCGCAACTGGATCGCCGGCGGCTGGAACGGCCTGACGGCACCCGAAGCTTTCGGCGGCCAGGCCCTGCCGCATATGCTGAATGTCGCAGCGCTGGAAATGTGGAATTCCGGTTCCATGGCCTTTGCGCTTGCCCCAACGCTGACGATGGGCGCCATCGAGGCGGTCAGCACCCATGGCAGTGCTGCGCTGAAGCAGAAATACCTGGCAAAGATGGTGTCCGGCGAATGGACCGGCACCATGAACCTGACCGAGCCGCATGCCGGTTCCGATCTCGGCGTGCTCAAGGCCCGCGCCGAGCGCCGCGCCGACGGCAGCTACCGCATATCAGGCCAGAAGATCTTCATTACCTGGGGCGACCACGACGCGGCCGACAATATCATTCATCTGGTGCTGGCCCGCCTGCCGGATGCGCCGGCCGGCACCCGCGGCATCTCGCTCTTCCTGGTGCCGAAATTCCTGGTGAACGATGACGGCTCGCTCGGTGCCCGCAACGATCTGTTCTGCCACTCGCTGGAGCACAAGCTTGGCATCCACGGCTCGCCGACCTGCACGATGATCTATGGCGACGGCCGGTTCGGCGACGAAAAGGGTGCCGTGGGATGGCTGGTCGGCGAGGAGAACAAGGGGCTCGCCTGCATGTTCACAATGATGAACAATGCCCGTCTGGCCGTCGGCATTCAGGGCGTGGCGATCGCCGAGGCCGCTACCCAGAAGGCGCTCGCCTATGCCAAGGAACGCACCCAGGGCAGGGCGCCCGGCTGGAGCGGCGCCGGCATGAGCCCGATCGTCGACCATCCCGATGTTGCCCGCATGCTGCTGACGATGAAGGCGCTGACGCAGGGGTCACGCGCCATTTCCTATGCCTGCGCCCATGCGATCGACATGTCCCACCGGGCGGGCGATGACAGCCGTCACTGGCAGGAGCGTGCCGCGCTGCTGACGCCGATTGCTAAATCCTTTTCGACCGATGCCGGCGTCGAGGTTGCCTCGCTCGGCATTCAGGTGCATGGCGGCATGGGCTTCATCGAGGAGACGGGGGCAGCGCGGTACTTGCGTGATGCCCGCATCGCGCCGATCTACGAGGGCACCAACGGCATCCAGGCGATCGACCTCGTCACCCGCAAGCTGCCGCTCTCCGGCGGCGATCAGGTCAAGGGCTTCATCGCCGAGCTGAAGGAGATCGCCGACAATGTCCGCCGCTCCAATCTCGGTGGTCTTGGCGAAACCGCCGCCAGGCTCGACACAGCGATCGCCGATCTCGAAACGGCGACCGGCTGGCTCATCAAGATCCTGACCGATGGCAAGGCCACCGAGGCGCTCTCAGGTGCAACACCCTATCAGCGCCTGTTCGGCCTCGTGCTCACCGGCTGTTACCTCGCCAAGGGGGCTCTTGCCGAAAGCGGCGATGGCAGAGGCGAGGGCCGCATCGCGCTCTGCCGCTTCGCCGCCGAAAATCTGATGGCCGAGACCACAGCCCTTTGTGACCGGGTGGTGAATGGCGCTGCGAGCCTCGCCGCCGCCCGCATTCTGCTTGCTTGAGGACATTTCCAATGACCGATCACATCATCGTCGAGCAGCCTTCCGCCCACCCTGGCGTCCAGCTCATCCGCTTCAACCGGCCGGAGAAGAAGAACGCCATCACCCGCGCCATGTACCGGACAATGGCCGATGCGCTGAAGGCGGCCGATGCCGATCCCGCCATCCGCGCCACCGCCTTTCTTGGTACCCAGGGCTGCTTTTCCGCCGGCAATGATCTAAACGACTTCCTTGTCGCCGCAGTCGGTGGCAGCGGCCTGGAGCAGGAGATCCTAGATTTCCTCTATGCGCTGGTGAAGGCCGAAAAACCCGTGGTCTCGGGCGTCGACGGACTGGCGATCGGCATCGGCACGACGATCCATCTCCATTGCGACCTGACCATCGCTTCCAGCCGCAGCCAGTTCCGTACTCCCTTCGTCGACCTGGCTCTGGTGCCGGAAGCGGGTTCCAGCCTCGTTGCGCCACGCCTGATGGGCCACCAGCGCGCCTTCGCCCTGCTGGCCGCCGGCGAAGCCTTCTCGGCCGCCGAGGCGAAGGACGCCGGTCTCATCTGGAAGGTGGTTGAACCCGGCGAGGTCGATGGGCTGACGCTGGCGACCGCAGCTCGGCTCGCCGCCAAACCGCCGGAGGCGCTGCGCATCGCCCGTAATCTCATCCGCAGCGACAGCGGCGAGATCATCGCCCGCATCGACGAGGAGGCCCGCCATTTCTCCGCCCGTCTGAAAAGTGCCGAGGCCCGGGCCGCCTTCGAAGCCTTCATGCGCCGCTAAACCGTATCAGATGAAGCAAGTTTGACGCGACGCGCTTTAGAGCTTGGGCACATCGAAGACCTCGCCCGCCCTGAGCGCCCGGAATCGTTCCGGGGGAATATCATGTTCGCTCATAGCGTTTTGCAGCGCTCTTGTCGGCGCGTCGACCGCCTCGTCTGTCAGTTGGAACGTCGCGAAGTGATGCCCCGCCACATAGGCCGCATTTGCCAACTTCATCCCGATGACCGCTTCCTGCGGATTCTGGTGCTGGCCTTTCATGAACCATCGCGGCTCATAGGCGCCGAAGGGTAAAATCGCCAAGCGAAAGCCACCATGCTTCTGCTGTGCCGCCTTGTAATTGATGCCGCGGTGAAAGCCCGTATCGCCGACGTGATAGATTTTTCCGGCGGGAGTCGATAAGGCGAACGACGCCCAGAGCGCCATTCGGCGATCGGCGCCGCCGCGGGCGGACCAATGATGTGCCGGCTCCGCATCAATGCTGATGCCGGCGTGCGAGATGCGCTCGCCCCAGTCCATCGATGTCATCTCTATATCGGGCACGGCGCGGCGGATGATCGTGTCATTGCCGAGTGGTGTCACCACACGCGGCCGATGCTTGGCGCTCAAGCGCCTGAGTGTCGCGATATCGAGATGATCATAATGATTGTGCGATACCAGCACGAGATCGATTGGCGGCAGATCATCGAACGCGATGCCCGGTTGGACGACGCGTTTGGGTCCAGCAAAAGTAAAGGGGCTTACGCGCTCCGACCACACCGGGTCGGTAAGGATATTGAGCCCAGCGACCTGTACGAGCACTGTTGCATGGCCAACCATGGTCACCCGTAGATCCTCGCCGTCGACACGTGGATCCGGCTTGGCCGCCGCATATGGACTTGGCACCGACCGCGGCCAACGATCACGGCCACCGCCGAATTGCCACCGCAGCAAATCGCGGAAACCAAGGGGCTCGATACCTTCGGGATTGAAGAAATGCGTGCCGTCGAAGTGATCGGACACCGGGCCGTTATAATAGGGATTACGTCTTTTGGTCTTGCGCATTCGAAATCGGTCTCGTTTGCTTACAGCGCCGCGCGTCTTTTCAGACGCGTAAACGACGCTGTAACACTTTGAATCGCCGCATATGCAGTAGAACAGGATGATTTTAAGCGTGTCGGCTCAAAATCTGAATCCTGTTCTAAAATAGAGAGTCAGATTGATGCAGGAAGCTCGTTGACCTTGCGCAGCAGGCTGTCGACCAGACGCTCCGGCAGGTAGCGGCGAAGCGAGCGGACCTGACGCGACTGCTTGCCGGCGGAATAGCGCAGCTTCGGCTTCTTGGCGGTTGCGGCTTTGACGACCATATCGGCGACGACCTGCGGCGCGTCGCCCGCCGCTACCCACTTGCGCATCAGAGCCTCGCTCCGGGCCCGCTCCGAGTCGTAGACCGGAAGCGGTTGATCTGCGCGTGTCAGGTTCTCCTCGAAGGATGTTTTGGTGACGCCGGGTTGGACGAGAACGACACGGATACCGAAGTTGCGCACTTCATGATCGAGCGATTCCGAATAGCCTTCGATTGCATGTTTGGTTGAGGCATAGAAGGCGTTGTAGGGGGATGGGATCAGTCCGAGGATCGAGCTCATGTTGACGATCCGGCCGCTCTTCTGCTTGCGCATGACCGGCAGCACGGCATTGACGACACGGGCGACGCCGAAAAGGTTGACGTCGAAAAGCCGCTGGGCCTGGTCGATCGATGATTCTTCCGCGCCTCCAAGCAGGCCGACCCCGGCATTGTTGACGACAAGATCGATCCGGCCGGCCTGTTGCAGGATCTCGGCAATCACAGCCTCCACCGAGGCCTTATCCGTCACGTCGCAGATCAGCATGGTGATGCCAGGCTTGTCAGCAACCTGTTTGCGGCTGGTCCCATAGACGCGATAGCCGGCTTTCGCCAGCGATTGGGCTGTGACAAGGCCAATGCCGGAGGAAGCGCCGGTAACCAGGGCAATGTTTTTGGTTCTGTCGATCATGCTGTCAGCTTTCATTAGGGTGTGGATCATTGGCTGACGCTGTGTTACTATCTTTTCGATATCGTGTCACTATCGAAAAGATACTCAATGAAAAATAATTCAATTCTCCAGTGCCCGGTGGCCCGCGGCCTTAACTCTGTGGGTGATGCGTGGAGCATTCTGGTCCTGCGGGATGCACATACCGGCCTTACCCGGTTCGACCAGTTCAGGAAGAGCCTCGGCATTGTGCCGACCATGCTCACCAAGCGCCTTAAAGCGCTGACCGACGACGGTCTGCTGGAAAAGCGCCTCTACTCAGAGCGACCGCCCCGCGAGGAATACTTGCTGACCGAAGCAGGCCGGGATTTCCTGCCGGTGCTGATGATGATCGGGGCTTGGGCGCACCGCCACTGCGATGGCGAACTCGCCCGCTATGTCGATGTCGAAACGGGCTCAGAGATCGAGCCCATCGCAATCGATGCGGTTACGGGTGCAAAGCTCGGAACGCGGGCAATGCGGCTGAGTGCTGGCCAGGAACGGAATTCGGCAACCCATAAAGATGCTTGAGGGCATAGCGCCCTCGGCACTGACGGAAGGGGTGAGCCGACGGGCGGCCCGCCTATTTCTCCAGCGTCGCCACCACCTCGACATGCGAGGTCCAGAGGAACTGGTCGATCGGCGTCACCCCGGTGATCCGGTAGCCGCCCTCGACGAGGATCGCCAGGTCGCGCGCCAGCGTCAGCGGATTGCAGCTGACGGCCACGATCCTCTTCACCGCTGAGCGGGCAAGCTCCTTGCACTGGAATTCGGCACCGGCCCGCGGCGGATCGAAGACGACGGCGTCATAGGGCTTGAACTCCTGCGTCATCAACGGGCGGCGGAAGAGATCACGCTTCTCGATGGTCACCGGCTTCAATCCAGGAGTGTTGCGGGCGGCATGATCGAGGGCGGCGAGCGCCTTTGCCTCGGCTTCGACGGCATGCACGCGGCCGATCCGCGCCAGCCGCAGCGAGAACGTGCCGGAGCCGGCAAAGAGATCGGCGATCCGCTTCGCCTTGCCGGCATGGGCAAGCACCAGCTCGGCCATCGCTTCTTCCGCCGGCTTGGTCGCCTGGGTGAAGCCGCCCGGCGGCGGTGAAACCTGAATGCTGCCGAAATCGACGAGCGGCTTCGACGGCTCGATGAGGATTTCGCCGTTCAGCGAAACACGGGCGATGCCGCGCAGGCCGAGCACGGTCTCAACCGCCTTGCGCCGCTGCGGATCGGACAGTTTCTTCACCTCGTCGACCGCAATGTCGAGGCCGGAAAGCGTTTCGAGCACGGAGACGCGAAAGGGTTCGGCATTGGTCGCCAGCGCGGCGGCAATGGCCCGGATCGCCGGTAGCCGGGCGATGATCCCTGCCGACGAGATCGGACATTCCTCGATGGCGACGATATGATGGCTTTCGGCCTGGTTGAAACCAACAAGCATGTCCTTCTCGGTCTTGCGCGCCGCAAACACCACGCGCCGGCGCTCGCCCGGCCGGGCCGGAACGATCTCGCCAACCTCAGGCGTCAGCCCCTTCGATTTCAGCGCATCGATGACCAGCTGGCGCTTGAAGGCGCGGTATGGCGCATCTGCCATATGCTGCAGCGTGCAGCCGCCGCAGGTGCCGTTGACGCCATCCAGGCCGAAATGTCGACAGGGCGGCTCCTGCCGGTCGGGCGAGGGCGTCGTGATCGACATGATCGTGCCCTGGCTTTTGACGCGGGCGATCGCCACCGTTTCCCCCGGCAGAGAAAACGGCACATAGACAGGGCCGCCGGCATTGCTGGCGATACCGTCGCCCTGGGCGCCGAGCTTCTCGATCGTGACGGTTTCGGTGCTCACGGTTTCAATCCTGCCAGAAGAAATTCCTGATTGCCGTCGCCGCCGGAAATCGGGGAGGGGATGAGGCCGAGGCTGTTCCAGCCCATGTCCTCGGTGAACCAGCGCGCAAGCTCCGCAGCGACGGCGGGAGCCGACGCGGGATCCTTCAACAGTCCGCCCTTGCCGATCGCTTCGCGCCCGGCCTCGAACTGCGGCTTGACCAGCAGCACGGCGACAGTACCCGGCTCGGCGATCTCGAGAGCCGGCGCCAGTGCCAGCTTCAGCGAGATGAAAGAGACATCGGAAACGATGAACGTGGCGGGATCACCGATATCCTCTGCCGTCAGATTGCGGGCATTGAGGCCTTCTTTGTTCGTGACACGCGGATCGCCTGAAATGCGCGGGTGCATCTGCCCATGGCCGACATCGATCGCGGTGACATGCACGGCACCGCGTTGCAGCAGCACCTCGGTGAAGCCGCCGGTGGACGCGCCGATATCCAGACAGTGATGGCCGGCGGGATCGAGCTGGAAATGATCGAGGGCTGCGGCAAGCTTCAGCGCGGCGCGCGAGACATAGTCCTGCGCCGGGTCGTCGATCTCGATCTCAGCGTCGTCGCCGAAGACCGCCCCGGCTTTCGTTATGACCTGGCCGGCGATCCTGACGGTGCCGCGTTGCACGGCGTCGCGAGCCCGCGAGCGGCTGGCGAAAAGGCCGCGGGAGACGAGAAGTTGGTCGAGGCGTTGGCTGTTTTGATCGGACATCGGCTGTGAATGACCGGCAAAGCCGCCGGTTGCAAGCATTTTGTTCCAGACAGCGTCATTGACCCTCGAAAGCTTTCGGCGATAATCCTGCCGCGGCGATCACGGGGCGGCCGCAGACACGGGGGTGTTTTATGCTGAAGCTCTTCACTCTTCTCGTCGCGGCGGGGATCGCAGCCCCCGCGCTGGCGAACGACACCATGGCCGAGGTCAAGACCGGCGGGCTGATTTTTGCCCAGTCCGACGATGTCAGCATGGCGGAGGAAAATCTCTTCATCTCCGCTTCGCAAGTGCGTGTCGACTACGTGTTCGAGAATACGTCCGACAAGGATGTCGAAAGCCTGGTCGCCTTCCCGATGCCCGATATATCAGGCCAGGTGGACAACAACTCCGCCATCTCCGACTACGACAGCGACAATTTCCTGCATTTCTCCACCGTGCAGGATGGTAGGCCGATCACCGCCAAGCTGCAGCAGCGCGTCGTCTCGCTCGGCATCGACGTCACCGACGAGCTGGCCAAAAACGGCATTCCCGTCCTGCCTTACAGCCAGAAGACCCGCGACGCGCTCGCCAAGCTTCCCGAAACCGTCCGGAAGGACTGGATCGCCCGCGGCCTGATTTATCCCATGACCGACGCCGATGTCGTGCCGCTCTGGACGCTCCGCTCGACCTATTGGTGGCGCACCACCTTTCCGGCCAAAAAGAAGGTCAGCGTCGAGCATCGCTACCAGCCGGCCGTCGGCGGCACCGTCGCCATCAGCTTTCTCGAAAACGGCGAGCCGAAGGGCGAACGCTTCGAGGAATATTCCCGCAAATACTGCCTCGACGCAGATTTCGTCCGGGTTGCCCAGCAGCATGTCCGGGAAGCCGAGGCCGGCGGCGCCAACTATACCGAAAGCTGGATCTCCTATGTGCTGTCGACCGGCGCCAACTGGGCGGGACCGATCCGGCGCTTCCAGCTGACGATCGACAAGGGCAAGCCCGGCAGTCTCATCAGCTTCTGCGGCAGCAACGTCGAGAAAATCGGCCCGACGACCTTCCGGATGACCGCCGAGGATTTCGATCCCGCCAAGGACTTCGACATCCTCGTCCTCAATCCGCCGGAAGCGGAACCGAAGCAGCCTTGATTTAAGCATTTTAATCACGGCCCTGATCTTTGTTGCGGCGCACAATTTAAACAAATTTAAAGCCCGCCCGCATAGGTTCGGTTCGATTGCGGCGGTTCATTTGAACCGCTTCGTGCCATGAAGGCAAAGGCGTCTGCACGCCGATCATGTTCCCAATTCAAAAAAAAAGGCCTTGCGGTTGCGACTCGCGCGCGACCGGCCTTTCGCCGCGTCGACTGCCGTCAGGAGAAATTCACCGATGTCCGCCAAAAACATATCCTTGAACGGGAAGCTTGCGGCCACGTTCGCAGCCCTCATTCTGATTTTCGTCGCTGTCTCCGCCTTCGTTTATTCCAAGGCGACGGCGTCGGCGTCAGCGTCAGCCGAGCAGGAAAAGTCCGAGCTGCTCGTCAACCAGATCGACGATGCGCTGCAGGCGATGCTCGAGCAGGCCGTCAACCTGCGCGGCTTTATCCTGTTCCGCAGCGACAGCACCTATGGCGATGTCTTCGCCAATCGCGAGCGCATGCTGAAGGCGATTGCCGCCGCCAGGCAGACGGCGGGAGCCGAGCCGCAGCTGGTCGAGATGATCGACGGCATGCAGAAGGCCGCCGACCTCTATTTCCATGAACTTGCCGAGCCGCAGACCAAGGCGCGCAAGGAAACCGACATGCCGATCGAAGAGATCATCAAGATCGGCGTCAACGCCACCAAGGGCCAGCTCGACGGCTTCCGCCAGGCCTCGGCCAAGATCAAGGCCAGCGCCCGCGAAAAGTCCGATGCGCTGGCTGAAATCCGCGCCGATGCCAACAGCGATCTGAAGACGACGCTGCTTGCCGGCGGTATCGTCGCCTCGCTCGCCGCCGCCGTGCTCGCCTGGTTGATGTCGCGCACCATCGTCCGCCCGATCGTCGGCATGACCGGAGCCATGGATCGCCTCGCCGGCGGTGAGCACGATATCGAGGTCCCGGCGACCGACCGCGGCGACGAAGTCGGCCGCATGGCCCAGTCGGTGCTGGTCTTCAAGCAGGCGGCGATCGAGAAGCTGCGCCTTGCCGGCGAGACCGACCGCATGCGTGATGACGCCGAACGCCAGCGCCGGGCAGGCGACGAGCAGAAGGCCCGCGAGGAAGGCGAGATCCGCCATGCCATCGACGCTCTGGCGGGCGGCCTTGCCGAGCTTGCCAATGGCGATATGGCCGGCCGTCTCCAGACGCCGTTTGCGCCGCAATATGACAGCCTGCGCAATGACTTCAACCATGCCGTCGAAAAGCTGCAGGCAGCCCTGCAATCAGTCGGCCGCAACGCCTCGGCGATCAATGCCGGCGCCGGCGAAATCCGCTCGGCCGCCGACGATCTCGCCCACCGCACCGAACAGCAGGCTGCCGCCGTCGAACAGACCGCCGCAGCGCTCGAGCAGGTGACGACGACCGTCCGCGACAGCGCCAAGCGCGCCGAGGATGCCGGCAATCTCGTCGAGCGCACCCGCCTTGGTGCCGAAAAATCCGGCGAAGTCGTCCGCAAGGCGGTCTCCGCCATGCAGCAGATCGAAAAGTCCTCGGGCGAAATCTCCAACATCATCGGCGTCATCGATGACATCGCCTTCCAGACCAACCTGTTGGCTCTGAACGCCGGCGTCGAAGCCGCCCGCGCCGGCGATGCCGGCAAGGGCTTTGCCGTCGTCGCTCAGGAAGTGCGCGAGCTTGCTCAGCGCTCGGCCAAGGCGGCCAAGGAGATCAAGGCGCTGATCACCACCTCGGGCGAACAGGTCGTTGCCGGCGTCTCCCTCGTCGGCGAGACCGGCAAGGCGCTGGAAGCGATCGTCGCCGAAGTGCAGGAGATCAACCGTAACGTCAGCGCCATCGTCACCGCCACCCGCGAACAGTCGATCGGCCTGCAGGAGATCAACACCGCCGTCAACAACATGGACCAGGGCACCCAGCAGAATGCCGCCATGGTCGAGGAGCAGACCGCGGCAAGCCATGCGCTCGCTCAAGAAGCAAGTGCGCTGGATGAATTGCTGCGCCAGTTTAAGCTCGGCCAGACGAGGCCGGATGCCGCAGCATCGCGCGCCACCGTCGCCGCCCCCAACGCCCGCCCGGTCGCCTCGCCAGCCCGCGCCCTGACCCGCACGGTGGCCAAGGCCTTTGGCGGCAGGCAGGCAACGGCCGCAGCTGCGGTGCAGGAGGACTGGACGGAGTTCTGAGAGGGCGCTCTTCTTCGAAAGAGGACGTCAA
Source organism: Rhizobium sp. NZLR1b (assembly GCF_019685155.1). Classification (NCBI taxonomy): domain Bacteria; kingdom Pseudomonadati; phylum Pseudomonadota; class Alphaproteobacteria; order Hyphomicrobiales; family Rhizobiaceae; genus Rhizobium; species Rhizobium sp. NZLR1b. The sequence goes on along the minus strand of NZ_JABDWC010000036.1, from coordinate 17,772 downwards.
ATGCAGAGGGCGGTGCAGTGGATGCGCCGCCCTTTTTCATGGTGATATGGCCATTGTGGAGCTCGCGGCCCCCTCATCCGCCCTACGGGCACCTTCACCCCAAGGGGAGAAGGGGGAATCGCGACGTTGCCGCAAATCTCTTCTCCCCTCGGGGAGAAGGTGCCGGCAGGCGGACGAGGGGGGCGGAACGGCACGCCGTCAAAGAGGGCCGACAAAGCAAGCCCCCATCCAAATCACTACCCCGCAACCCCAACCGCAACGCCGCGCCCCAGCGCCTTGAACACCGTCGAAACGATGCCGGCGCGGTCGAGGCCGGCATGGGCGATCATTGCTTCGGGTTTGGCCTGTTCCATCCAGATATCGGGCATGACAAGCGAGCGGATCTTCAGCCCGTTGTCGAGCAGGCCTTCGCTCGAAAGATACTGCATCACCTGGCTGCCGAAGCCGCCGATGGAGCCTTCCTCGACGGTGATCACCATCTCGTGGTGGCGGGCAAGCTGGCGGATCAGATCATAGTCGAGCGGCTTGGCGAAGCGCGCATCGGCAACCGTCGTCGAAAGCCCGGCGGCATCGAGATCTTCGGCGGCCAGCAGACAATCGGCAAGCCGTGAGCCAAAGGAGAGCAGCGCCACCTTGGTGCCTTCCTTGACGATGCGGCCCTTGCCGATCTGCAGGATTTCGCCGCGCGCCGGCATGTCGACGCCGACACCTTCGCCGCGCGGATAGCGGAACGAGATCGGCCCGGCATCATAGGCGACAGCCGTGCGCACCATATGCTTGAGTTCGGCCTCGTCGGCCGCCGCCATCACCACGAAGCCGGGCAGGGTGGTGAGGAAGGCGGTGTCGAAGGAGCCGGCATGGGTCGGCCCATCGGCGCCGACGAAGCCGGCGCGGTCGATCGGAAAACGTACCGGCAGTCCCTGGATCGCCACGTCGTGCACGACCTGGTCGTAGGCGCGCTGCAGGAAGGTGGAATAGAGCGCTGCGAACGGTTTGTAGCCTTCGGCCGCAAGGCCGGCGGCAAAGGTCACGGCATGCTGTTCGGCGATGCCGACATCGAAACAGCGCGACGGAAAGGCGTCGGCAAGCTTATCGAGGCCGGTACCGTTCGGCATGGCGGCAGTGATGCCGACGATCTTGTCGTCGAGAGTTGCTTCCTGCACAAGCGCTTCGGCAAAGACGCTGGTATAGCTGGGCGCATTCGGCTTGACCCTGGCCTGGGCGCCGGTGATGACGTCGAACTTGTTGACGCCGTGATATTTGTCGGCTGCGGCTTCCGCCGGCGGATAGCCCTTGCCCTTCTGGGTGACGACATGGATCAGCACCGGTCCGCGGCCATTGTCGCGCACGTTGCGCAGCACCGGCAGCAGATGGTCGAAGGAATGCCCGTCGATCGGCCCGATATGATAGAAGCCCATCTCCTCGAACATCGTGCCGCCGGTGACATAGCCGCGCGCATGCTCGACGGCGCGGGTGATCGCCCGATCGATATTCTTGCCGAGATAGGCCGTCAGCTTCTTGCCGAGATCACGGAAGCCCATATAGGTGCGGCCTGAGGCGAGGCGAGCGAGATAGGCGCTCATTGCGCCTGTCGGCGGCGCGATCGACATGTCGTTGTCGTTAAGGATGACGATGAGGCGCGCATCGAGCGCGCCGGCATTGTTCAGCGCCTCATAAGCCATGCCGGCCGACATCGCCCCGTCGCCGATGACGGCGATGACGCGCCGGTCTGCTTTATCGAGATCGGCGGCGATCGCCATGCCGAGGCCGGCCGATATCGAGGTCGAGGAATGCGCCGCCCCGAAGGGATCATATTCGCTCTCGGCCCGGCGGGTGAAGCCGGAAAGTCCGTCTTCCTGGCGCAGTGTGCGGATGCGGTCGCGCCGGCCGGTGAGGATTTTGTGCGGATAACATTGATGGCCGACATCGAAGATCAGCCGATCGTCAGGCGTGTTGAAGACGTTGTGGATGGCGATCGTCAATTCGACGACGCCGAGACCGGCGCCAAGATGGCCGCCGGTGCGCGACACCGCATCGATCATTTCGTCCCGGACTTCGCGGGCAAGCTGCGGCAGCTCGCGATCCTCGAGCTTGCGCAGGTCGGCGGGGTAGATGACCTGGTCGAGCAGGGGGGTCTTCGGCAGTTGTGTCACGGGCGGGCGCTCTTTCTTGCTTTTCCTTGTTTCGCTTTATTCGATTAGATTGCGGCAAAACAAGTGCATTTCAGGAACCGAAGATTTTCACCTTAGAGCATGGCGGAAAAAAGTGTGAGCGGTTTCGGGAGATATCACGTTCTATTTCCGTGAGTTGCACTCGCCTGATCTTGCCGGGTCCCGCCCAGTTTTCCAGCCCGACCGATCGAACAGGCGAGGGCTCGCTAGCAGCTTGAATATGACACGGAATGGTAGCAATGTTGCCGCGCTGACTGGGGGACGGGTCATGGGAACGATTGTTGCAGCGCATGCCTATGTGAACAACGAGGTCGCCTATCTCGCCTGGGACATCGACGCCAAGATCGACGGATGCCTCGGGTTCGAAGTCGTCCGCGTCTATCTCGACGAGCAGGGCAGCGTGTCGAATAGACCCGATGGCAGCGAGGACCGCGTGACCTGCGCGGCATGGGTCGCCTTCAAGGGACAGCGCAATCCTCACTGGCTGCCGCAAACGACGTCGCTCTGGCCGGTGCAGAAGCTCTCCTGGCGCGACCTGACGCTGCGCAAACGGCGCAACGAAATGAAAAGGCGGCCGGACGAGGTTCGCGTACGTTACGAAATCCGTCCGCTTGGCGATCTGAAGCCGGGCATGCAGGCCGCACCCGATCCGACGCCTGAGCTCGTCGAGATCAACAAGCAGGACCAAAACGGCAAGCCGATCAAGAAAAATGACGGCACCTATGAGAAGATCGCGGTCAAGGCCTATGACGGTCCTCCGCGGCCGCTCGGTTATCTCGGGCCGGCCATCTCCACCAACCCGGTCCATGTGACGCGCAAGCGCGGCCAGTTCGAATCCACCTTCACCAATGGCATTCTCGCTGCCCAATGGTTGCGAAACGTCCTGCTGGAAGACGGCGTAAAGCAGCCGAACGAGCTGATCGAGATGATTTCCAATCCGGCGAATGGCATCCGCAAATATCTTGCCGGCGATGTCATTCCGATGCTCAAGGAATTCATGAATGCATCAGGCGCCTTCCTTGTCGCCCTCTACGAGTTGGAGGATGAGGAACTGCTGGCCCTGCTGCTTGCCAACAAGGACAGGCTACGCGTCATCCTCGCCAATACCGGAAAGGTCGGGGACGCCTGGGATGTGCGCAATGCGCATGCACGCCAGGCGCTGATCGATGCAGGCGTCGAGATTCACCACCGGATGTTCAACAATTCGAGCCAGATCGGCCACAATAAATTCGTCGTGCACATACCGCCGGATGGCGCTCCGCGCAGCGTGTTCACCGGCAGCACCAACTGGACGGCCACGGGGCTTGCCGGCCAATCCAACAATGCGTTGATCGTCAGAAACGATGCGGTGGCCGCAGCCTATGTCGCCTATTGGGGGCGGATGCTGGAAGACAATGCGACGCTGGAAGCTCCCATCGAATTCGACGACGGCATGCCCGACAACCAGCAGAGCAAGGAATTCCGGCGCTCGAACGAAACGCCTTCTCTCGTCCCGTCCGACGATGGAGCTTCGGTCGAAGCGTGGTTCTCGCCGAACATGCAGAGCCGCAAAAAGGGCAAGGCAACGCCGCCCGATCTTCGTGAAGTCTACCGTCTGATGCGCCGTGCCGAGCACGCTGTGCTGTTTCTTGCCTTCTATCCCGGTCAGTCGGGCAGGGATTGCATCGTTGGCGAGGCGATCGATATCGCCCTCAAGGATCAGAAGCTGATCGTTACCGGCGCAGTTTCAAGCGCCCAGGCCATGCCCAATTACGTCGCCGGCAAGGAGAACGACCCCGACGATCCCGACGACGATGAAGAGGCTGTCTCGCCCCACACTTTCGACGAGGCCAATGTCTCGATCGTCCGGGCGTCGCGCATCGATGACCGCCAGCTGTTGGCGGATTTCGGCGCCGAGGAACTGACCGCCAAGAAGGTGGGCGCCATCATTCACGACAAGGTGCTGGTGATCGATCCTCTGTCGGACGAGTGCGTCGTCGTCCTCGGCAGCCACAATCTCGGCTTCAAAGCCTCTTATGCCAATGACGAAAACATGCTGATCGTCAAAGGCGACCGCGCGCTCGCCGAGGCCTATGCCGTCCACATCCTCGATGTCTATGATCACTATCGCTTCCGCGCCGTCGAGGCGGAATTGAAGCGCCAGGGCAAGAAGGGCCGGTCGGGTTTTCTCAACGTCGACGACAGCTGGCAGGATGGCTACGTGAACCGCACCAAGGGAGCGCTGACCCGATATTTCGCGGGTTGAAATTCAGGTGGCAGGTCAACGGCGGTGGCGCATCGCGGCTGCCGTCACCTCTCCGGCAAAGGCACGAATTCCTCCTCGTCACCCGGAACGATATCGAAGCGGCCGGTCCGCCATTCCTCCTTGGCCTTTTCGATCCGCTCCTTCGAGGAGGAAACGAAATTCCACCAGATATAGCGTTTCGAATTGAGCGCCGCACCGCCGAACAGCATCAGGTGGCAGCCATCGCTGCCGGCTTCGAGCGTGATTGGATCGCCGGGCCTGAAGACCAGCAGCTGGTCGGCGGCGAAACGGTCGCCCGAGATGACGACCTCGCCCGAGAGCACGTAGACGGCGCGCTCTTCATGCGCCGCGCCGAAGGGAAATGTCGCGCCCGGCTGCAGGCTGAGATCGACATAGAGCGTGTCGGAGAAAACTCCGACCGGCGATGTCATGCCTTCGAACGAGCCGATGACCACGCGCCCACGCACGCCTGGAGTCTCGATCAGCGGCATGTCAGACTTTTCCGTATGAGCGAAGGCGGGATCGATCTCCTCCTTGTCGTCGGGCAGCGCCAGCCAGGTCTGCAGCCCCGACATCAGCAGCGGATGGCCGCGCAGATTGTCGGGCGTGCGCTCCGAATGCACGATGCCGCGGCCTGCCGTCATCAGGTTGATATCGCCGGGACGAATGACCTTTTCGGTGCCGAGGCTGTCGCGATGGCGGATCTCGCCGTCGAAGAGATAGGTGACCGTCGACAGGCCGATATGCGGATGCGGCTTCACATCAAGCGCCTCGTCCGGCTTCAGGATCGCCGGCCCCATGCGGTCGAAGAAGATGAACGGCCCGACCAGCCGCCGCTGCCGGGTGGGCAGCGCCCGCCGCACCTGGAACCCGCCGATATCGCTGGTGCGCGGAATGATCAGGTTCTCGATCGCATCGCAGGCGAAGGCATCGCCGGGCAGGGGATCTTTACCGGGAAAGAAGGACATGACGGATCTCCGATCGCTAGCGTATCGACCACAAATAGTGCCTAAAACGCCGCGCGTCCAACATCGCCGCCTTTCAAGCCATCGATGTCGAGCGCAAGCCTAAAGGATGGCGGTGCCTTCGATGCAGCTTGTCACAGCCCCGCCAATCCAGATTTCGCCACCAACCTGTTCCACATGGACGCGGCCTGCTCGCCCTAGAACCGTGCCTTGACTGGCCACATAGGCGCGGGGCGCGATGCCGCTTCCGATCAGCCATTGGGCGAGACCGGCATTCAGGCTGCCGGTGACGGGGTCTTCAAAACCAGCAGCGGTAAAGGCACGGACTTCGAAATCGGCGTCACGCCCGTCTTCCGCAGCATGCCAAGGCGCGACGACACCGACCCGCAATCCGGATATGACACCGAAATCCGGGCGCAAGGCCAGGAGGTCCTCTCGCGAATGCAGCAGCACCGCCATCCAGCCCGGTCCGTTGTCCACCCAGTTCGCATCGACGATCGCGTCTTCCGCCAAACGCAATCCCTTGACGATCCGCGCCAGCATCTCTGGCTCGACCGGTCCGCAGCGGTTCAGACGCGGGGCGGCGAAGGCGAGCCGGGCACCGTCCTGACGAATGCGGATAAGACCTGCTTCGCACTCCTGCACGATCTCGCTTCCTTTCGATTTGCCGCCGGACGCCAACCATACATGACAGCTCCCCAAGGTGGGGTGCCCTGCGAATGGAAGCTCGCGGGCCGGCGTAAAAATGCGGACGCGATAGTCGGCATCCCCCGTCGTCGGTTGGAGAAGAAACGTCGTCTCGCTGAGGTTCGTCCAATTGGCGAAAGAGGCCATCTGGCGGTCTGTCAATGCGTCTGCGCCAACGACGACGGCGAGAGGGTTACCCTTCAGGGGCTGGGAGGAGAAGACATCGACCTGTTGGAATACATATTTTGAAATGTTGTGCTGCACCCGTAGTTGCCTCGCTGATCGACCTGTCATTTGCGCAACGGAGTTCGCCAGTGTTGATTTGCGTGAGTCAGAATATTCCCGTTTATATTACGTAAACCTGGTGACATCGTCGAATCTTCACGAGGCGGGAATGGAATTTGGCAGTGCATCGGCAGCCTTCGAACGCGTTTTCATCATGGGAAACGGTGGGACCGGCAAGACGTGGCTCGCCCATCGCATTGGCGAGCGGCTCCGTCGTCCCCTTATTCATCTTGACGATATTCATTGGGAGCCGGGTGGCTATGGCATCGCTCGCGATAGGACGCGTAGAGACACGATGGTCAAGGCGGCGGCCGAAACGGATCGCTGGGTTATGGAAGGGGTCTATGGCGAATTGGTGAACATGGCCCTCGACCGCGTGACCGCATTGATCTGGATCGATCTGCCCGACGAGGTGTGCATCGCCAATATCAAGGAAAGGGGCATTCAGGGCGGGGGGACCCAGACGCAGTTTGTCGACCTTCTCAAGTGGGTGGCGGAGTACCGAATCCGAGCAAACAACTGGAATTCCTTCGACGCGCATGCGCGATTGTTTTCAGCATTCCCCGGTCCGAAGTGGTTGCTGTCGGATCGTGAGGCAGTGACGCGTTTGGCCGGCAGTCTGCCTGTGGACATCGAGGTTGCCAGTAGGTGAGGCAGACTTTCCGGCCACCTGTCGCGGAGCCGGTTTCAGATCGCCGTAAAACCATTGTCGACGAAGAGATGGGCGCCGTTGACGAAGTTCGATTCGTCGCTGGCGAGATAAAGTGCCGCTCTCGCGACATCCTCTGGCTCGCCGATCCGCCCCTGCTGCGCGGCGATGGCGGCATCGGAAACATCGACGCCGAGCGCCTGCAGGTCGGCCACTTCGCGCAGGCCGTGCGGCGTGCGGATGAAGCCGGGGCAGACGGCGTTGCAGCGGATATTGCGGTCGCGGAATTCTACTGCAATCGCTCGGGCAAACATATGCACGGCGCCCTTGGTCGTGTCGTAGAGCACTTCCATCGGCGTGGCGGCGACCGCCGAGATCGACGAGGTGCAGACGATCGATCCGCCACCACTCGCAATCATCTTCGGCAGCACCGCCTTGGTCATCAGGAACATCGAGCGCACATTGACGGCGTGCAGCCAGTCCCATTCCTGAAGCGTCGTTTCCAGGAAGGGTTTGATGACGATCGTGCCGGCGTGATTGAAAAGCACGGTCACCGCGCCGTAGCGTTCCTCCACGCCTGAGACGGCGGCATTGACGGCGGTTTCATCAGAGACATCGGCCGTCCAGCATTCGGCCTCGCCGCCGGCATCACGGATCTGCTTGACGGTCTCATCAGCCGCTTCCCCGTTGCGGTCGATGATCGCGACACGCGCGCCTTCGGCCGCAAAGAGCTTCGCGGCGGCACCGCCCATGCCGGTCGCGCCGCCCGAGATAATGGCGACCTTGCCCTTCAATCTGTCCGTCATTTTTCTGTCCCCTCATGGTTCTCGAAGGGGATCATAGATCGATCGCAAGCCGATCGCCAAGCGCCTTCAAAAGGGGCTTTTGCTACTTGTTTTCGTGCATGTCGTATCCCGGAACCGCGGCACACTTCCGGGCGACATACATCAGGCCTCAGGCCCCGTCGAGAGGCTCGACGGCCTGCGGCTTGCCGGCGCGGTCGAGCCTGATCTTCTCGATGCGGTTCTCGGCGGCCGAAAGCAGCGTCTCGCAATGTTTCTTCAGCGCTTCGCCGCGCTCATAGATCTCGATGGATTCATCCAGCGCCACGTCGCCGCGTTCCAGCCGGGCGACGATGCTTTCGAGTTCGGCGACCGCCTTTTCGAAGGAAAGGCCGGATACCTCCGGCTTGGCGCTGTCAGTCATTCTCAACCCTTCATCATTCGCAGAATATGCATGCCCGCCGATTCGGCGAGGCCTTCCAAATCATAACCGCCTTCGAGCAGGCTGACGACCCGGTTCTTCGCGTGCCGGTCGGCGAGTTCGAGCACGCGCCCGGTCGCCCAGTCGAAATCCTCGCCGGTCAGGTTGATCTGCGCCAGCGGATCGCGGTGATGGGCGTCGAAGCCGGCCGAAATGATGATGAGATCCGGCCGGAAATCGTCAAGCGCCGGCAGCACGCGCGATTTGAACGCCTCGCGAAAATGGTCGCTGCCGACATTCGGCGAAAGCGGCGCATTGACGATGGTGTTGTGCTTGCCCTTCTCGTCCTTGGCGCCGGTGCCGGGATAGAGCGGCATCTGATGCGTCGAGCAGAACAGCACCGAGGCGTCGTCCCAGAAGATATCCTGCGTGCCATTGCCGTGGTGCACGTCCCAATCGACGATGGCGATGCGCTCGGCGCCATGCGTCTTCTGGGCATGGCGGGCGGCGATCGCCGCATTGTTGAAGAAGCAGAAGCCCATCGCCGTCATCTTCTCGGCATGGTGCCCCGGCGGGCGGGCGGCGACGAAGACATTGTCGGCCCGGCCGGAAAAGACGTCGTCCACCGCTGCCATCGCTCCGCCGATGCCGGTCAGCGCCGCCTGCAGGCTTTTGGGACTGGCATAGGTATCGGCTTCCAGCTGATTGATCTCACCCTCTTCCTCGGGAATCTCCCGCATCACGGCGGCAAGATGTTCCTCCGGATGCGCAAGCAGCACCGCATCTTCACTCGCCTGCGGCGCCTGCCGGCGCTCCAGCCGCTCGAAATTCGGATGTTCCAGCGCGACATTGATGGCGCGGATCCTGTCCGATCGCTCCGGATGACCGGCGGGCGTCACATGTTCCAGGAAGATCGGGTGTTCATAAAGACGGGTGCTCATGAAGACACTCTATCGGTCGCTTACGTCATGTTCCACAGCAGATGGGGCATCGCCCGATGATTTCAACAAGCGCTGTCTTCGCGCCGTCCGACCGTCCGCCGCCTTGCAATTCCTGTCATATGCGGCGTTTACTTCGCCGAACCCCGTCGCTACTGTCGCTGATGGGGAATTCTGTAGGCAGAGTTGTTGATGAGTCAGTTGAAACGCCCTGGTGTGGCGGAAATACATGTGCCGTTTCGCGATGTCGATATGACCGGCCAGATGTTTCTGGCCTCCTATATTTCCTACGCCGAGTCCGTCATTGCGAGCTTCTGGTCGTCGCGTCCCGATATCGACGACGAACCGATCTACAGCGCCACCAAGATTTCCTGCATTCTCCACCGTCCGCTGCACTATGACGAGCCGGCAATCTTCACGGCCGCCGTCGACAAGATCGGCGTCCGCTCCATCGGCTTCATCGTTTCGATCGACACCGGCGAGGAGCGCGCCGCCGAGGTGGAGATTATCTGGCAGGCCCGCGCCCAAGAGGATCAGCAGCCGGTGTCTCTGCCGGAGGAAACGCGGGATTGGCTTTATCGATTTTTGGACTAACGTCCGTCATCAGTGCGTGTGCGGCCGTTTCATCTAAGATTACCATGTGAATTCCGTTGCATTTGGGACGGTCAGAACCCATCTGAGAAACATCTATTCCAAGCTTGGGGTCAACTCCCGGACCGGCCTGGTGTCGCTGTTGATGCGTTGAATGGCGCCAAAGCAGAGCTGTTCAACCAGCCGGAGTGACTATTCCGCGGCTGTGCCCCGGAGGAGCGGTTCGCTGAGTATATTGATCTCGACATTTGGATAAACGCGCTCTTCCAGCAATGTAACGGATCCAACCCGCATTTCCTTGGGCAAAGAACCGGCGTCGAAGTTGACCGCCGGCACCGGCTCTTCGGCAAAAAACCTGAACAGTGTTATATGCGCTATGCGGGGCGGGGTTGGACGCCACTGTTCGAAGCCGATGGCCTGTGAAATGGCCGAGCGAAGCCTGCGCAATTCCGCCGGCTCCTCCGCTTTGACGAAAACAGCAGCTTGCGAAGCCGCCACCTCGTGAAAATGAATGTCAAATGGTGGGGTCTCTTCGACCAGCCTCTCGACGATCTCCGTCCAGCTTTCCCCGTTCCGCTTCCAGACCTCATCGTTTGGAATACTGAATTGGGCCGCGGCGTTGACCAGGGTGACGACCGTCATGTGCAGGCTTGTTGCCGGAACGCGTGAGAGCGGCGCGGCGCTGTCTCGCTTGATACTGTCTTGCAAGTCGCAGAGCTTTGACCGCGTCTCGCGGTCGGGAAGAAACTGCAAGTGAAACGCGCAGCAGCGCTTGAACCACAGCGTATCGATCTTCGTGTGGATCACGGCAGGCCTCTCCACCCAACACGCCACGCCGCGCTGGGAGCGTGCATCCCGATACTTGCTATCACATCGCCAAACGGTTCGCCAAGGTGACAGGCATCTGCCGGAGATCGACGATGATGTGAAGTCTTGAAACCGATCAAGAAGATTGCAGCGCCCTCCTGCCGGGTCGCCTGGCCCGGGTCGCCTGGCTCAGTATTCGGAACCGCTTCCGTTGTTCAGATCGTGACGTTCCGTCCCTTTCAGGGGCGGGTTGAAGATGCTGACGAGAATAAGGTCCTTGTCCTTGCCGCCCCGCAAATAGTGACGGTCATGTTGATCGAGGACGTAGATGTCGCCGACGCGGATCGGAAAGACGTACCCGTCCATATCCTCGACCTCGCCTTCGCCCTGGATGCAATAGCAGGCCTCCAGGTGGTTGCGGTACTGCAGCAGGGCTTGCGTGTTGGCGCGGACGACAGTGTGGCAGACCGTAAATCCCATCCCGTCATCGTTGGTCAGCAGGCGATGGCTTGTGCCATTGCCCCAATCGACGAAGCGCTCGGTCTGCTCCACTTGTTTCAGGCTTCTCACAAACATGTTCTTTCCTCTCGCGAATGACGGAGATGTTTCTGATCTCCATGATCCATTAGGCACTGGAATCCATGCTTGCTTCAAAGATCAAAATTGAGAAATCTGTTAGAATAAATTACATGTCATGTTTGAATTCGACGCATCGCGAACAAGATCTGGATGGGCTTTTACATTTCCAGAGGATGATGAATCCTGTCTGTCATGTGAGGAATTTGAACATATGCAGCTGCCGCCCCTGAATGCCTTGAGAGCCTTCGAAGCGACCGCCCGGCTCATGAGTCTGTCAAAGGCCGGAGACGAACTGCATGTGACCCATGCGGCGATCAGTCATCAGCTCAAACATCTGGAGGCGTGGTTGGGACGCAAGCTGCTGCAAAAATCCGGGCGCGGCGTTGCGCTGACCCCGGCGGGCAGCGAATATTATCTGGCCATCTCGGGCTCATTGACAGCCATCGCTCATGCAACGGGCAACATGCGCAGAGACCACAATATGCGTTCGATCACCGTCGGATGCATTCCTTCGATCGCGTCGCGCTGGCTGGTTCCGGCGCTTCCGTCTTTCCGGGACAGCGATCCCGACCTCGACGTCAGGATCGTCTATGCAAAAGCGGAAGAGCGCTTCGATGACGAAAGCCTGGATGTTCTGATTACCATGGGAGAAGACCTGTCGGGCGGGCGTGAGAGCCGCCTGCTTTTCTCCCGCCGCAACCAGCCGGTGGCGAGCGTTCATTATCTGGCCAAGCGGAATTGGGCTGTCGGCGGCGTTCCCTTTGCAGCGGCCGACCTGCTGCACGACGAATCCGCTGATGGCTGGAGAGAATGGTTTCGAAAGACTGATATAAAGGCGCCCGTGCCGGTTCGGGGGCCGATATTTCAGGACTTCAACATTCTAGCGACGGCGGTGATCGCCGGGCATGGGGTGGCATTATGCCCGGTCGAAGTGTTTCGGCGAGAGATCGATCGCGGCGACCTCGTCGTGCTTTCTGATATCGCGACGGCAGAGACCCAGGGATATTACCTGATCACCAGTTCGTGGGCGAAAAAGCCGGTGCGTCGTTTTACCGAGTGGTTCATGCAGGAATGCCGATCCGCTGGTCCGCCGATCATTGAATAAGTGACGACAGCAGTCCGAGACAAAATACTCTGCGCTGTAACTCGGCGCCGCAGAGCGAGAGACTGTTTGAGGGGAGAGGGAGGTATTCCAGCCTGTCATGAAAGTTTCATATTGGAGCCCTTGCCGCGATCGAAATAGTAATCTACTATTTTAGTCAGGAAACAAGATTTCCTGAAACGAACGAAAGGATACTGATTGGAAACACTGTTCTCGAATGGCCTGCTCATCATCTACTTCATTCTGTTTTGTGTCGGAATCTCTGCCAATAGCCACAAGCCGGGTAGTTCTGGCGACGGCGGTGGAGATGGGGGCGACTTTTCACATGGCGGCGACTGCCACGGTGGCGCCTGTGACGATGGTGACGGAGGAGGGGGAGATGGTGGAGGTGGAGACTAGCTGAACTGAAATCGATAGTATGCCCGACCGCCTCAAGGCGGTTTTTTTGTTGCCGATTTTCCAAGCCGTAAGAGGCCGGCAATGGACCGGAACGCCAGACGTTCCGACAGCGTGGAGACGGTTTTCCGTTGGAAATTCCTCATGCGCGACGCGCGCTCTCCACATTTCGATGCCAATACCGCTTCGTGAACCGCGCCCCAATGGGCGTATGCGATACCCCGCTTGACGATCTCGCCGGGGAAGAACGGGAGGCTGTGGCCGCTCGTCTTGATGATCTCTGACCGAGAAAGCTGACGAACTGATCCATCACGCAATCGTCGATTGCCGCGCGTTCTGCGCGTGCCTTGCATCAATATCCCAGCCAGGGTAGTACTGCCTCAGATATTGGGAGAACAGATATGTCGAAATCCGACACTGCCAGCCCGTATATTTACGGTATCGACGCACTCAGATTTGTGTGCGCGCTCATGGTAACGGTGTTTCATCTCGGATTTGCTTCCTGGGCGTCGCCCTTATATCTGAGACCCTACAAAATGCCCGCGATCGAGAATGTTGCCCAACCGGGATGGGTTGGCGTCGAACTGTTCTTCGTCATATCCGGGCTCGTGATCATCAACTCCGCCGCCTCGGCCACCGCCATGTCGTTCCTGAAGGGACGGGTCCTGCGGCTGTATCCGGCGGTGTGGATCTGCGCGTCACTGACGCTGATCTTCATCGCGACGCAGGATATCAACAGGCGCGTCATCAAGAACTATCTGCGGTCGATCACGCTCTATCCGGGCGGTCCATGGATCGATGGTCAATATTGGACACTGGCCTGCGAGATATGTTTCTATGCCCTTGTCTTCATCCTGTGTGCGACCGGTCGTAGGGCGAGGATGCCTGCGCTGGCGCTCGGCCTGTCGTTGGCAAGTACCGCTTTCATCGCTCTGTTAAACGCATTTCCCGATTCTGAGATCCTGGCCATATTCACCGACACCGCCTGGCGGGCCGTTCCCTTTTATTACGGCTGCCAGTTTGCCATCGGCATCTACATCTACATCTGGCTTTTGTCTCGAACGCGGATGAGCCCAATTTCCTGGGTGGGTTTGATCTGCGCGCTGGTGACCGGGGCTACTCAGATTTACATGGCAGCCGGCAGCACCAGCGATCGCACGCTCGCCGTGGCGGGTCATTCATTCTCGCCGCTTCCGGCAATCTTGATCTGGGCGGCGGGGCTGGTCTTCATCGCGGCCAGCGTCGGCTATAGCCGGCAGATCAGTCGTCTCCCGAAAGCCTTGCTCCAATCGGTCAAAACCCTCGGCTTGATGACCTACCCGCTCTATCTCCTGCATTTCGCCATCGGCATCCAGCTTCTCGATTGGCTGACCGATCTGGGCATGACACCCCTGCCGGCACTCGGTTTGGCCGTCGCGATCGTCTGTGCAATGTCGCTCGTCGTATGCAAATGGGGAGAGCCGCCCATCCGCAGAGTTCTGCGCATGGTTTTTGATAGGCTTGCTCACCGGTCGCTGGATTTGGCCAATAATTCAATCGATGTTGAAAGCAGCCGTCAACAAGCGACAGCCGCCTTCGAGCCGAAGGCGGCTGTCGGTGCAGGTGATAGCGTGCCTACGCCTTACGCGCGCAGCGGCAGCAGGGGATAGCCGACCATGACGGCGCGGCCGAGGAGGGCTGCGACGAAGGCCTTGACCACATCGCCGGGAACGAAAGCCATCGAGCCGATGAAAGCCTTCGTGAAGCCGAGACCAGCCACCGTCGCGAGATAGGTGATGCCGAAGGCGTAGAGCACGACGACGCCGCCGACCACGGCGGTGAGGAAGAAGCTCACCGTCTGCACCAGGCCGGACTGCCGGTCATTGACCAGCCGCTCGCTGAGATAGCCGGTGACGAAGGCGGCAAAGATCCAGCCGATCAGGAAGCCGGCGGTCGGCGAGGCGAAGATCGCCAGCCCGCCGCGGCCGCCGGAAAGCACCGGCAGGCCGATGGCGACGAGCAGGAGCACGATCATCACGGCAATGGCGCCGCGCCGGGCGCCGAGCACGACGCCGGCCATCATCACGCCGAGCGATTGCGCGGTGATCGGTACCGGAATGAAGCCGAGCGGGATCGGCGGCAGCAGGCCGAGCGCCACGATGATTGCGGCAAAGAGGGCGGTGAGAACGAGGTCGCGGGTGCTCATCATGAATTCCGTGGTTAAAATTGGTTAACTTCCATGCCGCCGAATGCCGCGCGCGTCAATCGCCGAGGCGATATTATCCGCATCCTTGAGCGTCAGAATGATCAGTGGCGCAAGCAGGCTCGCCGGCCGGGCCTTCAGCCCACGCGCCCTGTGCGCCTCGCGGATCGCCTGATAACGCGTGACGATCTCGGGCACGAAGCGCAGCACCAGCCCAAGCGCCAGGCCGATATCGTCGGCCTGTACCCAGCCGGTGCGCTCCAGCGGGCGGGCAAGCGCCGTCACCTCGTCGATAAATTCGGTGATCGACGTCGTCGCCGTCACGGTGGCGGCGAAAAGCATCAGCGCCGTCAGCCGCAGCAGCGGCACGAGCGCCTCGTGCCAGGGATTGAAGATCAGGTTGAAGAGCGCGACGACGGCGATCGTCAGGAAGATCGGCCGCAGCCGCCTGAGCGCATCCGCAAACGGCAGGCCGACCATGCGGTAGAAAACCGCCGTCAGCAGCACGGCGGTGGAAAGCACGGCGAGATTGTCGGTAATGAACAGCACGACGCTCAAGGCCGCAAGCGACAGCAGCTTTAGCCGCGGCGAAAGCCGGTGCATCACGCTGTTGCCTTCGACATAGAGCGATTGCATCAGGCGGCGATCTCCCTGTAGCGCGCGATCGCCTCAATGGCCGGCGCATCCGCGGCAAGCCGCCCTTCATGAAACAGCAGCACTCGCTCGAAATCGGCGATCAATTCCAGGTCATGGGTGATGACGATGGCGCTTTCCGGCAGCCCGGCGATAATCCCTTCGACCAGCGCCCGGTTCTTCAAGTCGAGCTGGTTGGTCGGCTCGTCGAGGATGAGAATGCCCGGTCCCGTCGCCAGCACCGAGCAGAGAGCGGCCACCTGCAGCTCGCCGCCGGAAAGCTCGTGCGCTCGGCGACCGGCGAGCGCCTCGGCGCCGAAGCGGGCAAGCACGGCTTCGACCTTCGCCTCGATCTCCGCCTTGGTGAAACCGCGCCGCTTCAGCCCGAAGGCGATGTCGTCCCTGACGATCGGCAGGATGATCTGGTTCTGCGGCGACTGGAAGATGAAGCCGACATCGGCCACAGCCGCCTTCTCGTCGGCCGTATCGCGGCCGTTGACGGTGACGCGGCCGACCGTCGGCTTGCTCAGCCCGTTGATCAGCCGCGCGAAAGTCGTCTTGCCCGAACCGTTCAGCCCGATGACGCCGACACGTTTCCCAGAAATGCCGAGCGTCAGCGGCTCCAGCGCCACCCGTGCCCCGAAACTGACCCCGGCACCTTCGAAAACAATATCCAAACCAGCCCTCACATCCATGCGATGCCGCTTTCTATACGGAGACGCCGGGGGGATGAAAGAGCAAATCTCGCTTTCGATATCCACCGAATATCGGGTGGCTGGAGCAATCCCAGCAAAAGTGCGCAGCGGTTTTGCGTCCGGGATCGCGTGGAAACAAAAGCCTAGAGCATTTCCGTGATTCGGAGAAAAACGGAATGCGCTAGGAAGATTTTCCGGATTATGATGTCGCCATGACCAATCTGCTTTCCAATTCCGACGCCCGCCGTGTCTTTCTTGCCAAGCAGGGCCTCAGCGCCCCGCCGAACCGCGCCTTGACCAAGGACGGCCTGTTGCAGCTCATCCGCGAGCTGGGTTTTGTCCAGGTGGACAGCATCCAGACGGTGGAGCGTGCACATCATCAGATCCTGTTTTCCCGCAACCAGACCTACCGGCGCGAGCACCTGACTGCGCTGCTCGAAAAGGACGGCGCGCTGTTCGAGCACTGGACACATGACGCCTCCATCCTGCCGAGCACCTTCTTCGTTTATTGGAAACACAAGTTCCGCCATCAGGAAAAGGTCATCATCGAACGCTGGCGCAAATGGCGCGGCGAGGGTTTCGAGACGGCTTTCGAGGAGACCTATGAGCGCGTCGAGCGCGACGGCGCGATCCTCGCCCGCGACATCAAGGCCGACGGCCATGTCTCCGGCGGCTGGTGGAACTGGCATCCGAACAAGACCGCGCTCGAATATTTCTGGCACACCGGCAAGTTCGCCATCGCCGGCCGGTCGAACTTCCAGAAGATCTATGACCTGACGGAGCGTGTCATCCCGGCCGAATTCCGCGAGCCGGAGGTAAGCCGCGAGGAATTTATCGACTGGGCCTGCCGCAGCGCGCTCGCCCGCCTCGGCTTTGCCACCCATGGCGAGATCTCAGCCTTCTGGAACCTCGTCTCGCCCGATGAAGCCAAGGCCTGGGTATCAGCCCATCGCGATGAGCTGATCGAAGTGCTGATCGAACCGGCGCTCGGCGCCAAGCCGCGCCCCTCCTGGGCTTTCGCCGATTTCCTCTCGACGCTCGACAATTACCCCGGCGCGCCGCCGCGCATCCGCGTGCTCAGCCCCTTCGACCCGATGATCCGCGACCGCAACCGCACCGAACGCCTGTTCGGCTTCTTCTACCGCATCGAGATTTTCGTGCCCGAACCGAAGCGCGAATATGGCTATTACGTCTTCCCGCTGCTCGAAGGCGACCGGCTGATCGGCCGTATCGATATGAAGGCCGATCGGAAGAAATCGACGCTTGATGTCCGGCGGCTCTGGCTGGAGCCTGGCGTCAAGGCTTCGACCGGGCGGCTGGAGAGGTTGGAGGCTGAACTGGACCGGGTGGCCAGGTTTGCGGGGGTGGAGAAGGTCGTGTTGCTCGACGGATGGAGAGGGTAATCTCTTCTCCCCAGCGGGGAGAGCGACTGTCTTATTTGTCAAGCGTTTTGCCATGGTCGTCCGTCCCTGATGATGGCATTGAGGATGGTGAGCAGCTTGCGCATAGTTGCGACGGTTGCGACGATCTTGGGCTTGCCGGCCGCGACCAGACGGTCGCGGAAGGCCTTGAGGTCGGGGTTGTACCGACTGGCGACGAGGGCGGCCATGAACAGCACAGCCCGCACCTTGCCGCGGCCGCCGC
>NZ_JABDWC010000035.1:0-68431 GCF_019685155.1 Rhizobium sp. NZLR1b | reverse complement strand
ATGGAACGGCGGACGGAGACCCAGGCTCTCCCACGGGCTTGGTGTCCCAAAGGTGCAACGGTCTTCCATCCGCCACCGCAACAGGCAGTACTACGCCAATAGCGGGTAAAGGGAAGTTACAAAGGTGCCGGCAGGCGGATGAGGGGCAGGCACCGGCAATCTCCTTAGCCTTGCGGGTCCTTTGCCGGCGCCGGCTTGCGGTTCAGATTGCGCCGGATCATGCCGAGATTTGCTCCGCCGATCAGGAAGGCGGCGGCGAAATAGACCAGCATGGCAATCGCAATCAGCAGCCCGAGGGTGCCGACCTTGGTCAGAACCGGCGCGCCGGAGGCAAGCGAGGGCGCAAAGTGCTGCTTGAGGAAGACGATCGCCGCACCCATCACGGCTGCGGCGACGATCAGCAGGACGGTGCGTTTTGCCAGCGCCCATTCCCATGTCAGATGGCCGCGGCGCAGAAGCGTGGTGAACAGCAGCACGGTGCTGATCCAGCCGGCGGTGGCTTCGGCAACGGCGATGCCGGGCGCGCCCATATAGGGAAAGAGGGTCAGCGCCGTGGCGCAGTTGGTGGCCACCGCGATTGCCGAAAAGCGCATCGGCGTCTTGGTGTCCTCGCGCGCATAGAAGCCGGGCTGCAGCGCCTTGATCAGCACGAAGGCCGGCAGGCCGATGCCGTAGATCGCCAGGATCGAGCCGACGACGGCGGTGTTTTCCTGATGGAAGGCGCCGCGCTCGTAGAGCACGCGGATGATCTCGTCGGAGAGGATCCACAGCGCGAAGGCGGCGGGGATCGTCAAAAACAGCACGAATTCGATAGAGCGGTTCTGCAGGTTTCCGGCTTCGCGCAGATTGCCGCCCTTCAGCGCCCGGGCAAGTTCCGGCAGCAGCACCACGCCGACGGCAACGCCGACGACGCCGAGCGGCAGCTGGTAGATCCGGTCGGCATATTGCAGCGCTGCAATCGCGCCCTCGCGAGAGGAGGCGATCGCCTGGCCGATCAGCTGGTTGATCTGGGTGATGCCGCCGGTCACTGCAGCCGGCACCGCCAGGATCAGCAGCCGCTTGACGTTCGGGGTCATCTTCGGGAAGCGGAAGCCGATGCTCATGCCGGCCGCAAGCACGCCGACATAGACGACGGCGAGCTGCAGGACGCCGGCGGCAAGAACGCCAAAGGAGAGATACCAGGCCGTCGTCAGCGGATCGGCACCGGTATGGAGCGCATAAAACAGC
This sequence comes from Rhizobium sp. NZLR1b, assembly GCF_019685155.1. Taxonomy (NCBI): domain Bacteria; kingdom Pseudomonadati; phylum Pseudomonadota; class Alphaproteobacteria; order Hyphomicrobiales; family Rhizobiaceae; genus Rhizobium; species Rhizobium sp. NZLR1b. The sequence goes on along the minus strand of NZ_JABDWC010000035.1, from coordinate 67,204 downwards.
GCCCCGATCATCACCACGTTGAGGAAGACCGGCGCGATGGCCGCGGCGAAGAAATGGTGCAGCGAATTCAGCATGCCGCTCATCATCGCCGTCAGCGACATGCACATCAGATAGGGAAACATCACCGCCGCCATGCGGATGGTGATCGAGAATTTGTCGGGATCGTCGGCAAAGCCCGGTGCAATGACGAAGCGCACCAGGAGCGGCATGGCAAGCTCCATCACGATGGTGATGAGCAGCAGCACCGAAAACAGCACGCCGAAGACTTCTTCCGAAAAGCGCTTGGCGCCATCGGTGCCGTTCGCCTCGATCTCCTTGGCAAAAAGTGGCACGAAGGCGGCGTTGAAGGCGCCTTCGGCAAACAGCCGGCGAAACAGGTTCGGAAAGCGGAAGGCGGCATAAAAGACGTCGGCCATCGGCCCGGTGCCGAGTGCGGCGGCCATCAGCGTTTCGCGGGCGAAGCCGAAGATGCGGCTGCCGAGGGTGGCGCCGCCGACGGTTGCGAATTTCTTGACGAGGCTCATTCGTGGGGGCTCATGCTTGGTCGCTCATGCGGGGGAATCGGCTTTCTTTTCGGCTGAGGGCAATGTCCGGGCGGTGGCAGCCGGCGCGATGATGCCGGAAGGCATGCGCTCACGCAGCTCGTCTTCCTCCTCGGCCATGACGGCCTTCATTCGGGCGGTGATGTTGGCGCGCTTGCTGTCGCCGGAGATCTTCTGGCCGACCAGATCGGTGACGTAGAAAGTGTCGATCACCTTCTCGCCGAAGGTGGTGATGCGGGCCGACTGGATGTCGAGCGACAGGTCGGAGAGCACGGCGGTGATTTCCGACAGCAGCCCCGGCCGGTCGAGGCATTCGACCTCGATGACCGTGAACTTGTTCGACAGGCTGTTGGTGATGTTGACCGACGGCGGAATGACGAAGGCCTTGTTCTTCTTGCGGTGGCGCGCGCGCGTGGCGATCACCTCGGGCAGCCGCTTGCGGCCGGACAGCACGTCCTCGATCATCCGTCCGATCGTCGCGGCCCGGCGCAGCTCGTCGGCATCGTCGGCAAATTCGCGGCTGACATGGATGGTGTCGAGCGCCCGCCCGTCCGACGTCGTGAAGATCTGCGCGTCGACGATGTTGGCTCCGGCCGCAGCACACGCCCCGGCGATGACGGCGAGCAGGCGCGGATGGTCGGGCGACAGCACGGTGATCTCGGTGATCGCATGGAAACTGTCGGTGCGCACCGTGGTGGCCAGCGCCTGGCCGGATTTGTCGGCCTGGCGGATGAAGTGGGCGTGGCGGATCTGGTCTTCCAGCGGCACGGAGAGCAGATAGGGCTGGTAGTGCAGCTTGGTATAGGTATTGCGGTCCTTCTGGCTCCAGTCGGCGAGTGCCGAATGCAGCGCCTCGGCGGCGGCACCGGCACGCTCCTTGCGGGAGACCTCCGAAAAACCGCCGGCCAGCAGCAGCTCGGTTTCGTAGTAGAGCGTGCGCAGCAACTGGCCCTTCCAACCGTTCCAGACGCCCGGACCGACGGCGCGGATATCGCAGATCGTCAGGATCAACAGCATCTTCAACCGGTCGAGCGACTGTACGCGGTCGGCAAAATCGGTAATCGTCTTGCGATCGGTGAGGTCGCGGGTCTGCGCCACCATCGACATGGTCAGATGTTCCTCGATCAGCCAGACGACGATTTCCGTCTGCTTCTGCGACAGACCGAAGCGGCTGCAGAGCTTGCGGGCGACGCGGGCGCCGGCGATCGAATGATCCTCCTGGCGGCCCTTGGCGATGTCGTGCAGCAGAACGGCGACATAAAGCGCCTCGCGATCCTCGATGCCTGAGAACAGCTTGTTGGCGAGCGGATGCAGATCCTCGGAGCGTCCCTGGTCGATCTCGGAGAGAACGTCGACGGTGCGGATCAGATGTTCGTCCACCGTATAGTGGTGATACATGTTGAACTGCATCATCGCGACGATCTTGCCGAATTCGGGAATGAAGCGGCCGAGCACCCCGGCCTCGTTCATCCGCCGCAGGATGAGCGCCGGATCGCGCTTCGACGTCAGGATCGACATGAACAGGCGGTTCGCCTCGTCGTTTTCCCGCAGATTATTATCGATCAGCGCCAGCGAACGGGTGACACGTTTCAGCGCGTCCGGGTGGAATTCCAGCCCGTTGATGTCGGCGACGTGGAAGAGCCGGAGGATGCTGACCGGATCGCGCTTGAAGACCTCAGCGTCGGCAAGCGCGATGCGGCCGCGGTCCTCGACGAATTCGACGCTGCCGGCGATCTTGCGATTGCGATGGGTGAAGCGGCTAATGACGCCGGTGAGGCCCGGGATCGACTTCGCCTGCTGGTCTTCGAGCGCGGCGCAGAGGATGCGGGTGAGGTCGCCGACATCCTTGGCGACGAGGAAATAGTGCTTCATGAAGCGCTCGACCGCCGACAGGCCCGGGCGGGTGTGATAGCCGAAGGCTTCGGCGATCTCGCGCTGGATGTCGAACGACAGACGCTCCTCGGCCTTGCCGGTCAGGAAGTGCATATGGCAGCGCACCGCCCAGAGAAAATCGTCGGCTTTCTCAAGCAGACGGTATTCGTGCTTCGACAGCACGCCGAGCTTGACCAGCTCCGCCTGGTCGCGCACGTGATAATAATATTTCGAGATCCAGAACAGCGTGTGCAGGTCGCGAAGCCCGCCCTTGCCTTCCTTGACGTTCGGTTCGACGAGATAGCGCGTATCACCCGCCTTGCGGTGGCGCTCGTCGCGCTCGGCAAGCTTGGCAGCGATGAATTCCGGGCCGGTACCAGTGACGATTTCCTTGTCGAAGCGGGTCTCGAGTTCGGTTTCCAGCCGTTGCAGGCCGCAGATGTAGCGCATCTCCAGGATGGCGGTGCGGATCGTCATGTCGGACTTGGAAAGCGCGATGCATTCCTCCACCGTGCGGGTGGCGTGGCCGACCTTGAAGCCCATGTCCCAGAGCACGTAGAGCATGAATTCGACCGCCTTGTGCGTCTCTTCCGCCGGCCTCGGCGGGAAGAGGAAAAGCAGGTCGATATCGGAGCCGGGCGCCAGCGTGTCGCGACCGTAGCCGCCGACGGCGGTGACCGCGAACTTGTCCTTCTGCTGTGGAAAGATATGGGCGGTGGCGAAATTGTAGAGGACAGTGATGATCTGATCCTGCAGCCAGGAAATCCGGTAGGCGCAATTCAGCCCGCCGCCATCGGCCATCAGTGCGGCCCGCGCCTTCTGCCGGCCTTCGGTGCTTGCCTTTTTCAATACGGCGAGAAGATCGGCGCGCAGCACGTCGGGTCGGTTGCGGTTGGCCTCGCCAACGGCGTCGCACTGCTTCTGCAAGAATTCGACGTCAAGGATATGAGAAAAATCAAGCTCGCGCATCGCTTTCGCCGGGGTGGTTTCCTGTTCATGCCGGACGGCCTGATCCTGGCTCGCCTCGTGTTTCGTCTGCATGCGCTATAATCCCTTTATCAGGCGATTGACACGCGCCCTCATACTGCAAGAACCTTTAAATTTGGCGAAATGGTGTTGGTAAGCCGCGCGACAGCCTGACACCACGTTGGGTCAGGAGATTGCCGAAACCAGCCCCTCATCCGCCTGCCGGCAGCTTCTCCCCGTAAACGGGGCGAAGGGAGATAGCCGCGCCCTCTCCGTTTCTCGCCTGTCTCTCGCAGGGCACGTCCACTCGCCCCGTTTACGGGGAGAGGGTTAGGGTGAGGGGCAGTCACAGGCGCAAGCTGAACAGCAGTGGCGCAACAGCTGGCGTTTCCCCGAACGCTCAAAGGGCGGCCCGCGCATTCAGCAAATGCAGCACCTGCCGTGTCTCTCTCATGATCTCCTCAAGCGACTGCCGGTCGCATTCGCGATAACCTGCCTTGGCGATCGACGTTCCGAGCTCCGAGATCATAGCGCAACAGCGGGTAATTTTCAGCATGCCGATCGGCGACGTCCAGCCGCGCGCATTGCGATCGGCATCGGCGCGCCGCATCGTATCGAGCATCGAGCAGATGAGCGAGAGGCGCTCCGTTTCGCGAATCAGCTTTTCCATGAACATCGCGTACCGCTGCCCTATTTCAGTTTCTTCTTGAGGTCGTAAAGTGCATCCATTGCCTCGCGCGGCGTCATGTCGTCAAGGCTCATCGCCTTCAGCGCCTCCTCGACCTTGGACGGTCCGCGAGCCGTGTCTTCGCGGCGCACCGCCACCTGGAAGAGCGGCAGGTCGTCGATCAGCTGGCTCGCGGGGTTCTTGCGGTCGGCATCCTCCAGACGGGTCAGCACATCGCGGGCTCGTGTCACGACTGAAGCCGGAAGCCCGGCAAGGCGGGCGACCTGGATGCCGTAGGAGCGGTCTGCCGCACCCGGACCGACCTCATGCAGGAAAATGACGTCGCCGTCCCATTCCTTGACCCGCATCGTGGCGTTCGACAGCCGGCCGAGCTTTTCCGAAAGCACGGTCAGCTCATGGAAATGCGTGGCGAAGAGGCCGCGGCAGCGGTTGGCTTCATGCAGGTGCTCGACGGAGGCCCAGGCGATCGACAGGCCGTCGAAGGTGGCGGTGCCGCGGCCGATCTCGTCGAGGATGACCAGCGAACGGTCGCTCGCCTGGTTGAGGATCGCAGCTGTTTCGACCATCTCGACCATGAAGGTGGAGCGCCCGCGGGCCAGGTCGTCGGAGGCGCCGACGCGCGAGAAAAGTCGGTCGACGATGCCGATATGGGCTGATGTTGCCGGTACGAAGCAGCCCATCTGCGCCAGGATGGCGATCAGCGCGTTCTGCCGCAGGAAGGTCGACTTGCCGCCCATGTTCGGCCCGGTCAACAGCCAGATCGCGCCGTCCCTGTCGCCGGTCTTCGGCGAGAGATCGCAATTGTTGGCGACAAAGGGCCCGCCCGCCTGCCGCCGCAGCGCCTGCTCGACGACCGGATGGCGCCCGCCTTCGATGGCAAACATCTTTGAGCCGTCGACCTGTGGGCGGCAATAGGCCTGCTCTTCGGCGAGAAGCGCCAGTCCTGCGGCAACATCGATGACGGCAAGCGCCCGGGCGCCGGATTTGATCGCCTCGGCTTCCGCAACCACGGCCGCCGTCATCTTCTCGAAGGCGGCGAACTCGATCGTCAGCGCCCGGTCGGCGGCGTTGGCGATGCGGCTTTCGAGATCGGCAAGTTCGGTGGTGGTGAAGCGCATCGCGCTCGCCATCGTCTGGCGGTGGATGAAGCGGGCCTTGGCTTCAGCCGTCTCGGTCATCGGCGAGGCATTGCCGGCGGTGACCTCGATGAAATAGCCGAGGATGTTGTTGTGCTTGATCTTCAGCGACCGGATGCCGGTCTCCTCGGCATATTGCAATTGCAGGCCGGCGATCACCCGCCGCGACTGGTCGCGCAGTGCCCGCACTTCGTCGAGCTCGGCGCTGGCGCCGTCGCGCAGGAACCCGCCGTCGCGTTTCAACAGCGGCAGTTCGTCGGCGAGTGTCTCGGCCAGCAGGGTTTCGAGCGTTGCGGGTAGGGCTTGCAGCGCGGACAGCGCCTGGCCGAGTTCTTCAGGCAACATCGCGCTGGCGCGCATGGCCGCAACTTCGCTCGCCGCTTGAAGTCCCTGGCGGATCGCCGCGAGATCGCGCGGACCGCCGCGGTCGAGCGCCAGCCGCGACAGCGCCCGCGGCATGTCCGGCACATGTTTCAGCGTGTCGCGCAGATTGCCGCAGAGCAGAGGCTCGTCGATCAGGAAGCCGATCGAGTCGAGTCGAGCATTGATGCGGACGGGGTCGGTCAGCGGCGACATCAATCGCTCGGCAAGAAGCCGCGCCCCGCCGCCGGTGACGGTGCGGTCGATCGCTTTCAGGAGCGAGCCGTTGCGGTCGCCAGACAGCGTCCGGGCAAGTTCCAGATTGGCGCGGGTGGCGGGGTCGATGAACAGCGTCGAAGCCGCACTTTCCCGCTCCGGCTTTCCAAGCGGCGGCCGCTCGGCGATCTGCGTCTTCTCGACATAAGCGACGGCGGCGGCCGCTGCCGCCACCTCGGCGCGCGAGAAGGTGCCGAAGCCGTCGAGCGTCGCGACGCCGAAATAACGCGCGATCCGGCCTTCGGCGCTGGCGCTGTCGAAGAGCACGGAAGGCTGGGGCACCGCGGTGCGGCCGAGCACATCGAAGACCGGCTTCAGTTCCGGATCGTGGAAGATCGTGTCGGGCAGGATGAGCTCGCGCGGATCGATGCGCAGGATATCGGCAAGCAGCCGCGAGGCTTCGGTCTCGGCCAGTCGGAAGACGCCTGTGGAAATATCGATCCAGGCTAGCGCCAGCAAGGGTTCTGCCCCGCTGCGAATGCGGGTCAGCGCCATCAGATAGTTGGATTCCGAGGGCGAAAGCAGCTTTTCCTCGGTGATCGTGCCTGGCGTGACCAAGCGGACGACATCGCGCTTGACGACGGATTTGCCGCCGCGTTTTTTCGCTTCGGCCGGATCCTCGATCTGCTCGCAGACGGCGACGCGGAAACCGAGTGAAATCAGCTTCTGCAGATAATCGTCGGCCGCATGCACCGGAACGCCGCACATCGGGATGTCCTGGCCCATGTGTTGGCCTCGCTTCGTCAGCGTGATGCCGAGCGCGCGTGAGGCTTCCAGCGCATCTTCGAAGAACAGCTCGTAGAAATCACCCATGCGATAAAAGAGCAGCGAACCCGGATTGTTCGCCTTGATCTCGATATATTGCTCCATCATCGGCGTCGCCGAGGCACGGCTTTCCGCCGTGGCAAGCTCGGCAGCCGAAAAGGCTTCATTCCCTGTGTCGATGCGTGCGTTCACGGAGGTGCGGGTTTTCCCAAAAAAACAGGTGCCAACCCTATCCGCGCGCCGCTATAGATGACAACAGCATTTGAGGAAGAGCAAAGCGTCGCCCACAAGACGTTGGAGGATTTATGCCCGATATCGATAAGAAGGACCGGCCGGCGACATCAGTTACCGACCAGGAGGCGCTTGAATTTCACGCCATGGGCCGCCCAGGGAAACTGGAAGTCGTCCCGACCAAGCCGATGGCAACGCAGCGCGACCTCTCGCTTGCCTATTCGCCGGGTGTTGCCGTGCCGGTCAAGGCGATCGCCGCCGACCCGCAGACGGCTTATGATTACACGGCGCGGGGCAACATGGTCGCGGTCATTTCCAACGGCACGGCGATCCTCGGTCTCGGCAATCTCGGTGCGCTGGCTTCCAAGCCGGTCATGGAAGGCAAGGCGGTGCTGTTCAAGCGCTTCGCCGACGTCGATTCCATCGACCTCGAGATCGATACGGAAAATGTCGACGAGTTCATCAATTGCGTGCGTTTCCTCGGCCCCTCCTTCGGCGGCATCAACCTCGAGGATATCAAGGCGCCGGACTGCTTCGTCATCGAAAGCCGGCTGCGCGAGCTGATGGATATTCCCGTCTTCCATGACGACCAGCACGGAACGGCAATCATCGCCGCCGCCGGCCTGATCAACGCGCTGGAGCTGACCGGCCGCGACCTGAAGACGACGAAGCTCGTCTGCAATGGTGCCGGTGCTGCGGCGATCGCCTGTATCGAGCTCATCAAGGCGATGGGCTTTGCGCCTGAGAACATCATCCTCTGCGACACCAAGGGCGTCATCTACCAGGGTCGCACCGAAGGCATGAACCAGTGGAAATCGGCGCATGCGGCAAAGACCGACACGCGCACGCTTGAAGAGGCGATGGAGGGCGCCGACGTGGTTTTCGGGCTGTCGCAGAAGGGTGCGTTTTCGGCCGAAATGATCCGCTCGATGGCCGAGCGGCCGATCATCTTCGCCATGGCCAATCCCGATCCCGAGATCACCCCGGAAGAGGTGGCCCGCATCCGCGATGACGCCATCATGGCGACCGGCCGTTCGGACTATCCGAACCAGGTCAACAACGTCCTCGGTTTTCCCTATATTTTCCGCGGCGCTCTCGATGTCCGTGCCTCCACAATCAACGACGCGATGAAGATCGCCGCCGTCAAGGCGCTGGCAAACCTCGCCCGTGAGGATGTGCCCGATGACGTGGTGGCCGCCTATCAGGGCAACCGGCCGCGTTTCGGGTCGCAATACATCATCCCCGTTCCCTTCGATCCGCGGCTGATCTCGGCGATCCCGGTCGCGGTCGCTGAAGCGGCGATCGAAAGCGGCGTCGCCCGCAAGGTCATCACCGATATGGCCGGTTACGCCCGCGAGCTTTCGGCACGCCGCGATCCGATCGCCTCGACCTTGGCACGGCTCTACGAGCGTGTGCGCCGGCATCCGAAGCGGATCGTCTTTGCCGAGGCCGAGGAGGAACAGGTCCTGCGAGCCGCGATGTCCTATGCCAACCAGCAGCTCGGCACCGCTATCCTGCTCGGCCGCGAGGATCTGATCCGGGCAACGGCGGAACGCGCCGGCATCGATCTCAACCGGCCGGGCCTCGAGATCGTCAATGCCCGTATTTCGACCCGGGTCGAGGCCTATATCGACTATCTCTATGCCAGGCTGCAGCGGCAGGGTTACCTCTACCGCGACGCCCAGCGGCTGATCCACAACGACCGCAACCATTTCGCCGCCACCATGGTAGCGCTCGGCGACGCCGACGGCATGGTGACCGGCATCACCCGCAACTATTCGACGGCGCTCGAAGATGTGCGCCGCTGCATCGACAAGAAGCCCGGCCACCGCATCATCGGCGTATCGCTGGCGCTTTGCCGCGGCCGCACGGTCTTCGTGGCCGATACCGCCGTACACGACATGCCGACAGCCGAGGAGCTTGCCGATATCGCCGAAGAGGCTGCGGGTCTGGCGCGGCGCATGGGCTATCCGCCGCGTGTCGCCCTGCTGGCCTATTCCACCTTCGGCCATCCCTCCGGCGAACGCTCGGAGCGGGTGCGCGAGGCGGTGAAAATCCTCGACAAGCGTCGCGTCGATTTCGAATATGACGGCGAGATGGCCGCCGACGTCGCTCTGAACCGCAAGGTGATGGAGCAATATCCGTTCTGCCGCCTGTCCGGTCCTGCCAACGTGCTGGTCATGCCGGCTTTCCACTCGGCCTCGATCTCGACCAAGATGCTGCAGGAGCTCGGCGGCTCCACGGTGATCGGCCCGATCCTCGTCGGCGTCGACAAGCCGGTGCAGATCACCTCGATGGGCGCCAAGGACAGCGACATCGTCAACATGGCGGCGATCGCCGCTTATGGCGCGGGTTCGTAACTTTCTCCCGCATAGGGACGGAATTCAGTGCTTGGCCGACAGCGCGTCGGGCAGGTACTTGCGCGGCTATAGAATGGCGGCGAGAGCGGCATCTTCTGCATGGCGCGGATAAGATAAAGCCCCTTCCGCCCGCTTAAAGGCGAGGATCATGTTGAGAACAAACTTGTCGTTTCGGCCGTCGTGGTCGCCAGCCTATTCGCTTACACGAAATTGATGGCCAAGGTCGGCTCCGGCTCGCCGCCTCCAGATGCGCCGTTGGAGCAGCGCGGGCTGACCTCATTCGCGTTTATAAATCCGAACGTCGCATGGTCCTTCTCAGAGGCGATGCGCCCATCTCGACATACTGGGTTTCTCTGGGGTCATCTGCCGATGCGGGTCCAAAGCAACGAGAAGGTGACGAGAAAACACCAGAAGGGCGTTACGAAATCGACTGGCGAAATCCAGACTCCATGGCGCATCTCAGTCTGCACATTTCCTATCCAAACCCGGATGATCGGCACAACGCCGAAGCCGGTGGCTTTCCGCCTGGCGGCAATATCGTGATCCGCGGGCTTCCCAATGGTTGGGGCCTGCTCGGATATATCATCGACTGTGGGATTGGACCGACGGGTGTATTGCCGTCACCAACGCGGAGATGCGCGATATTTGGGCGCGTGTCCCCAACCAGACACCGATAGAGATCGTGCCCTGAAGCATTGCAGCTGCATGCCGCCCGAAAGTGTGCAGCGGTTTCGGGACAACGACATGCATAAAAACAAAGGCTTCAGCGTTTAGCTCGCGAAACGGCCGGCGTCGGCGCCATAATAATTCAGGTAGCGGTCGGAAATGCTGGAGATCGGCAGCACGATCAGCACGTCGGTCGTGTTGAAGGCATGATCGACCACGGCGCTGGAGCCGACCATCGCACCAAGGCGCATATAACCCTTGATCAGCGGCGGCAGCGCCATCAGCGCCCGCTTCGGGTTGACCGCCTCGACCGGCATCAGGTCCATGTTGCGGGCGAGATGCGGCAGTGCGCTGACGGCCCATTCGTTCTTCGCCAGCACATTGTGGTAGAGGAAAGACAGCGCCAGCGCATGGCTTTCCAGATAGACGCCGGGGAACGAGGCGCAGCCGAACATGGCGCTGACGCCGTGCTTCAGCGCATAGGCCCAGTTGCCCTGCCACAGGAGTTCGACGGTGCGCTTGGTGCGGTATTCCGGCAGCACGCAGGAACGGCCAAGCTCCATGAAGCGCTTGTCCGAATGTTTGGCAATGAGGTCGTCGATCTCGAATTCGGAAGCCGAGTAAAAACCGCCATTGGAGAGGGCGACATCCTGGCGCAGCAGCCGGTAGGTGCCGACGATCTGGTCTTCCGGATCACCCTCGATCGTGCGGTCGAGAACGAGAAGATGGTCGCAGAAGGCGTCATAGGCATCGACATCCCGCTGGCGGCGCATGGCGTCAAGCGGCAGTTGTGCCTTCATTTCGTCGACGAAGACGCGGTAGCGTACGGCCTGGGCGGCATCGATTTCGCGCGCCGTGCGGGCGAGGCGGGTTTCCAGATTACCGATGCGGCCGAGGATATCGCCGTCCTTCTGCGCAGCCGCCGTCGGGGGCGGTGCAGCCTCGGCGGTGGTGTCACGATTCAGGATGTCGATGGCGGACATGACGATTCTCCCGTTGCCGGTTTATCGACGCCATAAAACACTTCTCTGCGACAGGAAAGTGACATATTGGATTTCCCAGCGCAAGACGCATGCTGGCCCCGCGGCACGTTACCGCGCCTCTGCCCGACGGGCGGAAAGTGCGGCGACCGCTTGAACTTCGGTCAGCAACCGAACCGGGTCGACGGGCTTTACCATGACGCGGTTGGCGCCGTTCAACAAGACCTGACGACGCGATTCGTCGCTCTTGTCGGCGGTGAGCACGATCACCGGTACCGGGGCAAGGTCGAGCCGCCTTTCGTGGCCGCGCAGGCGTCCCAGCATGTCGATGCCGTTGCCGCCAGGCATCGACAGGTCGCTGATGATGATATCGGGCCGGGCATTCGCCTCGCAGAGAGCGCAGTCGAGCAGCGCCTCGAAATCCTCGACATGGCGCACATTATGCCCGCCCTTTTCGAGCACGACGCGCACCAGCATGGCATTGATCGGATCGTCCTCGCCAAGCAGGATGTTGAGCCCGCTGGCTGTAACCAGCGTCTCCGCCACCGAAAGGCCGAAGCCCGGCTGATTGTCGTTCAGCGCGTCGCGCTTCTCCATGCCGCGCATGCGCCCGCGCAGCACGTCGATCAGCGACTGTTCGCGCAACGGCCGGATGAGCCAGGCATCGAAGAGGTCGAGCGGATGGGCGCTGCGCTCTTCCGGATTGACGAGCAGGACCTTGCGCAGGCCAAGGGCGGCGATTTCGGCGCGGTCGGCAAGATGGGCGGAAAATTCCGCCGACATGCGATGGTCGATGATGATATCGGTCGGCCGCTTTCCGCCGTTGGCCAAGCCGAGCAGCGCTGCCCGCGCGCTCTCGCCGTCTGCGACGAGATGGCAGAGACCGCCGAGCGTGGTGATCGTCTCGGCGATGGCGGTGCGCGCGGCACCCGCCGGCGCCAACAGCACGACGCTGTTGCCGGCAAGCAGCGTATTTCGCCTGTCGGGGCGCTCGCTGCCGATATCGACAGGGAAGCGGATGGTGAATTCGCTGCCTCTGCCCTTTTCGCTCGCGACCGTGAGCGTGCCGTTGAATTCGCGCATGATGCGGGCGGAGATGGCAAGGCCGAGCCCGGTGCCGCTGCTCCTGTCGGCACCGGTCCCGCCTTGCTCGAACTCGCCGAAGACGCGCGCCTGCTCCTCCGCTGTCATGCCGGGACCGCTATCGGTGACGGTGATCGATAGGTCGTCTGCGTCGAGCGTCACGCGAATGAAGACGCCGCCGACCTGGGTGAACTTCACGGCATTGCCGATGACGTTGAACAGAACCTGGCGCAGCCGCGCCGGATCGAAGCTCATATTTTCCGGCACGTCGGATGACACCGTGGCGCCGATCTCGATTCCTTTTTCATGCGCCCGATGGGCGAGCATCTCGACAACGCTTTCCAGAAGCTTGCGCAGCGATTCCGAGCGCGGGTGCAGCGCGAAGCGGCCGACCTCGATGGTGGAGAAATCGAGCAGATCCTCGACGAGCTGGGTCAGCGCGTGGCCGGACTGGCGGATATTGGCGAGATAGTTCTGCTGCTCCTGCGTCAGCCGCGTCTCGGCGAGCAGATGCGTCATGCCGAGGATGCCGGAAAGCGGCGTGCGCACCTCGTGACTGACGGTCGCAAGCAGCCTCGATTTGGCGGCGCTGTTATATTCGGCCTTCTGGCGGGCCTCCTCGCGGCCCTGCGCGATCAGCCGCTCGTCGGTCACATCACGCGCGACGCTCTGCAGCAGCAGACGGCCGTTTGCCGGGTCGCGGGTGACGACGTCGCGCCAGAGAAAGATGCGCTGGCCGTCCGGCGTCGAGATCTCGACGTCAAAGCAGTGCGGTATCGGGCCGGGGCGGAAGGCAAGCCCGATCTCCTCGCAACTCCGTCCTTCCGGACGCAGCCGCCCGGTCAGGCGGCGAAACGTGTCGTTGGCAGAGATGATGCGCCGGTCCATGCTGCGGCTGACGGTGATGTCGCCGAGTACGTCGTGCACGTCGGCAAACAGCTTTGCGCCATCGTTCCAATCCGGCAGGGATTTGCCGCCGGGCGGGGCTATGCGCCGGCGAACCATCAGGACGGCGTAACTGGCGATGACGGCAAGGCCGAGAACGACAAGACCGCCCGAAAGCAGCAGCGGATCGCCGGCATGGGCAAGCAGCGTCAGGATCATCGCGGTAAGAAGGCCGGCGCCACCAAGCCAGTAGACCAGCAGGCGCCGTGTCGTTGCCGGCCCCATTTCGTTGTCATCGGCTGCCTCAGGCGCCGACGCGGGCGGTCGCAAGGAGGAGGCCCCCATCCGCTCTTCATGCGGCTTGGCGGCGGGTCCGCCGAAGGCGGCGGACAATCTTTCCTGCAACTGTCCCAGACTCTGCATGCTATTTTGATAACATGAGGCCTCTTCCGAATGCCTTCAGGAATTCGATAAGATTTTAGCGGCCGGCCTTTTTCGGCAGCAGCAGCTCGTCGAGAATGACGCAGCCGGCCCCGATCGTGATGAAGCTGTCGGCGAGATTGAACACCGCGAAGGACCAGCTTTCGGTGTGGAAAAGAATGTAATCGATCACATGGCCATAGGCGAAGCGGTCGACGAGATTGCCGATCGCGCCGGCGATGATCAGCGCATAACCGAGATGGGCGAGCCAGCGGTCCTTCGCCGTGCGGTTCCACAGCCAGATGACGAAGGCGACGATGATGAGCCGCATGCCGACGATGAACCAGCCGTCCATGCCCGACAGCATCGAAAAGGCGACGCCGAGATTGTAGGTGCGGTAGAGCGCCAGCATCGGAATAACGGGCACGGCCTCCTGCAGCGGCAGGTAATGATCGACGGCGATCTTGACGGCCTGGTCGATAAGAACGGCGACGACGATGAAGAAGAGGATCGGCGCCGGGCGCGAAAACAGCGCGGGGCGGGCATACGTCTGTTCGGTCATTTGCCCTCGGCAAGTGAGAGGAGATGGCGGCGGGCTTCGAAAAGCATGACGGCAGTGGCGACGGCAAGGTTCAAGGAATCGGCGCGGCCCTGCTGCGGAATGCGGGCAAGCGCGTCGGCCTCCCTGGCCAGCTGGTCCGGCAGGCCGGATTGCTCGTTGCCCATCAACAGCACGACGGGCTTTTTCCGGTAGTCGATCGTGCGGTAATCGACCGCGCCGGCAAGATGCGTCGCGACCACGGAAACGCCGGCCGATTTCCGCCAGGCGATGAATTCCTCCGGCGTTGCGCGTGCGACCGGAACGGCGAAGACCGAGCCCATGGTGGCCCGCACCGTTTCGAGCGAGAAGGGATCGGTCGTCTCTCCGATCAGAATGACGCCGGAAGCGCCGGCTGCATCCGCCGTGCGGATGATGGTGCCGAGATTGCCGGGGTCGCGCACCCGGTCGAGCGCCACCCAGGTCTCGCCCTCCCTCGGCCGGATACCCTTAAGCGGCGCCCAGCGTTGCTCGAAGATGCCGACCACCATCTGCGGATTGTCGCGGCGAGTGATCGAGGCAATCACCTTTTCGTTGACTTCGAGCACCAGCCCGCCCGAGGCGACGGTCCTCGCCGCCATCTGCTCGACCAGCGGCTTGCCCTTGGCCGCCTTGGCATAAACCAGGGTGCGGATCGTCCAGCCGAGTTCGATCGCATCGATGACGAGCTTTAGTCCTTCGGCCAGGAAAGTCCCGCTTTCCTCCCGCGACTTCTTGTTCGTCAGCGCTTTGATGTCCTTGATGATGGGATTGGCAAGCGAGGTGACTTCCTTCACCTGTCCGACCCTGCGCGGTCCCTGATCGTGGAAGTCCTTGCTCATTTCGGCACCCAGCGGGAAAAGAGGGAAGTGGAAAGCGCGCGGCCCTGTGTCTTGCCGTCGAGGCCCGCTTCGCGGATGACCAGTTCGCCGGATTCGACCACCCCGCCGGCGCCCCGCATCGTCTCGCGCATCAGTTCGTGGATCGAATAGAAGCTGGCGCGGATCGAATAGGCCGTCAGTACCAGACCCACCGCCTTCGGCGACAGGATCTCGCGGCAGACATCGAGCATCAATGGCAGGTGTTCGAATAGATGCCAGACTTCGCCGTTCGGGCCGCGGCCGAATTTCGGTGGATCGGTGAGAATGATGTCGTATTGGCTGCCGCGACGTTCCTCACGCAGGATGAATTTCATCGCATCCTCGCAGATCCAGCGGATCGGCAGCTTCTCCATGCGCCCGAGCGCCTGGTTCTCGCGCGCCCAGCCGATTGCCTTTTTCGACGCGTCGACATGGGTGACCTCGGCGCCGGCTGCGGCGGCAACCAGCGAGGCGACGCCGGTATAGCCGAAAAGATTCAGCACCTTCAGCGGCCGGCCGGCCTTTTCGACCTGGTCCTTCATCCAGCTCCAGTGCACGATCTGCTCGGGGAAGACACCGACATGGCGGAAGGATGTGAAGCGGCCGAGGAAATCGACGCCGAGCAGATTGAGTGGCCAGGCCTCGCCCAACGCCTCCTTGGGGAAGCGCCAGCGGCCGGTGCCTTCCTCGTCGGTATCGCCGGTGAAGACGGCATCGACCTTTTCCCAGACATGCGGCGGCAGCGATGGCCGCCATAGCGCTTGGGCCTCCGGGCGGATGATACGGTAGGGGCCGTATTGCTCGAGCTTTTCGCCGTTGCCACTGTCGATCAGGTGGAAGTCGCCGGCCCCGAGCGATTCGAGGATGACGGGCACGCGCTCGGTCGGACGCTCGCCGCTGCGGGTCATCAGCGGACGCTCGATAGCGGCAGGCACAGCCGCCTCGCGCACCGTCTCGCGGCTGGCCGCAGGCTGCGCGACCGGCTTCGGCGGCCGGCTGGCCCGATCGTCCCTGCGGCTTTCACCAGAAGAACCTGAGGTCTTCTTCTGGCCTGGCCGGCGTTCTCTCTGTTTCAACGTGCTCTTCCGCGTCTCTGTCGGGGGTATCACAATGGGTCTGCGTCCTTCACAGCGCCCTTTGAAGTATGCAGTAGCCCAGAAAACCGTGCCGGATCAACTGCGCGCCGGCATGGCAGTAATTTCCAAGCCTTCGGACGACTGCCTGCGAAGCCAGCTTTCCACCGCATAGAGGGCTGCGACATGCATCGACTGCATGATGAGCGCGCCGGATTGCAGGTCGCCAAGGATGGCGGCAAGATCCGCAAACAGCAGCTCGACCTTCTCGCCGGGGTCGAAACGCGGTTCGCCGACCCTGCTGAGGCCGAGCGCCAGCCAGCTCGTCACCGCGTTGCTGTGGCTTGCGGCATTCGGATAGGAGGTCAGCAGCTTGACGAAGGTCGAGGCTTCATAGCCGGTCTCTTCCCGCAGTTCGCGCCTGGCTGCCGCCAACGCCGCATCGCCGATCTCGCTGTCCGCCGGTTCGACGCCGCCGGCAACGAGGCCGTGGAGGATCTCGCCGCGCCCGTGCCGATATTCCCGGGTCAGCAGCACACGCCGTCGGGCATGACAGGCACGACGTTGATCCAGTCGGGATAGTCGAGCACATGGAAGGGCGCGATGACGGTCCCATCGGCGGTGACGCAATCGTCGCTACGGACCCGAATCCAGCGGTCCTCATAGGCGATGCGGCTTGCCGTAACGCTCCAGGGCTTCAATTCGTCACTCATCGCCAATTCCTTGCTCCGCAACGAGCGAGATAACATTCCTCCCCGCCTTGGCAAAAGGCTTTTCCACTGGGATAAGGTGGACGAATCGGAGATGGGGCTATCGAATGGACTTCACCGGCGAAGAACGCATCGCCGCGCCGCGGGACGTCGTCTGGGCAGCGCTCAACGATCCTGAAATCATGCGCGGTTGCATTCCAGGCTGCCAGGGCATCGAGCGGCTGTCGCCAGATGCCTTCGAGGCGACGATCAAGGTCAAGTTCAGCCTGTTGTCGGCCACCTTCCATGGGGTGTTGACGCTTTCCAATGTCGATGCGCCGAAGAGCTACACGCTGTCGGCCGAGGGCAAGGGCGGTCTTGCCGGCTTCGCCAAAGGCAGTGCCGATATCGTGCTCGAGCAAAGCGGCGCCGAGACCATCCTGCATTATCGGGCAAAAGCCGAACTCGGCGGCAGGCTCGCCCAGCTCGGCGCACGCCTGCTCGATTCGACCTCGCAGAAGCTCGCCGAACGGTTCTTTTCGGATATCAATGCCGCCGTCATCGCGAAGATGGCGGCCGGCTGATCGCGCGCTTTGGGCTTGGCGGGGATAGGGGCTTGGGTTAAATCGACGTCATGACGTGGACAATCAGGCCGCCGCGCGCGGAAGACCAGGAAATGCTCGCGGAGATTTATCTTTCCGTGCGTCGCCAAACATTCGTCTGGGTCGACCCCGGCAAGTTCTACCGCGAGGATTTTGCCGCCCATACCAATGGCGAGACGGTCTTCGTCTGCGAGCATGAAAACGGCAGTGTAGCCGGCTTCCTGTCGCTCTGGCCGGCCGATGATTTCATTCACATGCTCTATATCAGCCCGGACTTCCAGGGCTTTGGTGCCGGTACGTCGCTGCTGCAGGCGCTGCCCGAATGGCCGCAACACCGGTACCGGCTGAAATGCCTGGTGAAGAACGGCAGAGCGAAAGCGTTCTACCTCGCCCACGGTTTCCAGGTGACCGGCAACGGCACCTCGCCGGAGGGCGACTACGAGGAACTGAGCTTTTTTCCGGATTGACCGACCGCCGAAGCGTCCCCGGCATTGAGCCTGTTACCGCGACGGCAGCTGCCCGGCGATTTCCTCGGCGCGGTTCTTGTGGCGGTCGGCTTCACCCTGCCAGCGGATGGCTTCCTTGGCTTCGGTGCGGGCGCGCTTGCGGTGTTTGCCCTGGCTGAACCAGGTGGCGGCTGAACCGATCAGCATGCCTGTGATCAGGGCAATGAACAGGAAGACGAAGAAGGGCGCAGAAATTGCAAGCACCTGATCGTCAGGCCGGAACGGGTTGAAGGCGAGCGTAGCGCTCTGCCGGTTGGCGACGCAAAAGATGATGAGGATGACGCCGAGCGGCAGCAGAATCAACAGGTTGACGATCTTCTTGGCCATTTGAGGTCTCCACATGCCGGATTGCGCCGGTCTTTCCTGGCGCGTTTCAAGCCTTTAATCAACGCATCGGCCCCGAAAATCGATTCCGATTTTCGGGGCCGATATGCAAGCAGAATAGGAAAACGGCCTTCGAGTTCAAGTGCGGATTCGCCGCAGGCGGCTGAGACTCAATCCTCTTCGTAGGCCTGGCCGGGATTGAGCCGCTCGCGCAGCTCCTTGCCGGTCTTGAAGAAGGGAACCCACTTCTCCTCGACGAAGACGGTATCGCCGGTGCGCGGGTTGCGTCCGGAGCGGGAAGGGCGGTTCTTCACCGAAAACGCGCCAAAGCCGCGCAATTCGACGCGGTTGCCAGCAGCCAGTGCATCCGTGATCTCGTCGAGAACCGCGTTGACGATATTCTCGACATCGCGATGATAGAGATGCGGGTTGCGTGCCGCAACAATCTGCACCAATTCGGACTTGATCACGTTCGCCCCCTTAAATTATTGATTTCTTATCAATCGTGGCCAACCTGCCAAACTGAAAGCAGCCCGTCAAGAAGCAACTTTGGGGGCAGGATTCCATTGATATCCTGGCCTTTCACGAGATCATCATAACCGAAGATCGTAATCAACCGCGAAACAGCCCCAGCGAGCAGAAAGGGCGTATTGCTCTTCTTGTCCCAGTCCACCATCGGCAGGTCGGCGTCGACGCCGCGCGATTTGAGATAGGCACGGATTTCCGCCTCGCCGCCGATCGTATCGACGAGTTTCACCTTCAGCGCCTGGCGGCCGGTATAGATCGTGCCATCGGCGAGTTTCAGCACCTCGTCGCGCGGCAGCTTGCGCCGGTCGGCGACCAGATCGACGAACCAGTTATAGCTGTCGACCACCATATTGCGGATCATTGCCTTGGCTTCCTCGCTCGCCTCGTGGAAGGGCGAGGGCTCGGCCTTCAGCGGCGAGGACTTGATCTCCTGCAGCGAGACGCCGATCTTGTCGAGCAGCGGCTGGATCTGCGGATACTGGAAGATGACGCCGATCGAGCCGGTGATCGAGCTGTCGCCGGCGATGATCGTGTCGCCGGCAGTGGCGATCATGTAGCCGGCCGAAGCGGCAAGCGTGCGCACGTCGGAGACGACAGGTTTCTTGGCTGATATCGCCCGGATCGCCTTGAAGATTTTTTCGCCGCCATAGGTGGTGCCGCCTGGCGAGGAGATCGAAATCACCACGGCCTTTACCTGGTCGCTGGTCTCGACCTTCTTCAGCCGCTCCAGAAGCTCGTCATCGTCGACGATCAGCCCCGATATCGTCACATGGGCGATATGCGGGCGGCCCGTCTTGGTGTCGCCGACGGTGAAGCTGTAGAAGGCGAAACCAAGCGCCACGACGAGGGCCACCGCGAGCAGGCGCCAGAACCAGAGCTTGCGGCGCAGCCGCCGGCGATCGGCAATCATCGAACTGTCCATAGAAACCTCCAGCGCTGGCACCGGCTTCGGCATGCAGCCGACCAATCCGGTGAAATAGGTGGCAGCGGCGCGTACGAATGCCACTTTTTGATGTTTTTCCGTTTTGTTGCTTGTTGCAGAAAAAATTCCATATTGGCAAGCCAATGTAATAATGCGAAACGAACTGTGATTGGCGGGCCGCCTTTGTTATGAAGGCGCGGCGATCACCGCACATGGACGAGGCCTATGCTCGATACCCTGAAGAACAACGGACATGCCGCCTACGCCAGGTCCGGCAAGAGCGCCTATGGCGATGCGTTGTTCCATTCCGCCCGCGTGCGGCGGCTGAAGATCTTGTTGCCGGTGGCGGCCCTCATCATCGCGGCTGGCCTGACGGCGGTGGCGTTGGTTAGCATCTATCTGCCCGAGAATATCAAGATGGAAGGCGCCAAGATCGAGAACGGCAAGGTCGTGATGGAAAAGCCGGCGATCGCTGGACGCAATTCCGACGGCATCAACTATTCGATGCTCGCCGAAAGGGCGTTGCAGGATATCCGCAATCCCGATCTCATCACGCTTGAGACCATCAAGGCTGCCGTGCCGATGAATGACGGGCTGATCGCCCGTGTCGTCGCCTCGACGGCGGATTACAATCGCGCTACCGACAACCTGCATATGACGGCCCCCTTCACCCTGGTGCTGAGCAGCGGCCTCAACGCGAATTTCCAGTCCGCCCAGCTCGACATCAAGGGCGGAAACATGAAGAGCGACGACCCCGTCACCATCACCAAGGACAATGCCTCCATTGTTGCGAAGACGCTCCAGATAACCGATAAGGGGCGCGTGATCACATTCGAGGGAAATGTTCGCATGAATGTCGATCCATCCACCATCCATAAACAGGGCACTTAACCAGCCGGGTCATCCATGACAAAAGATTGTCGCATTTCCACTTGCAAGACTGGCCTGGCGTTCATTGCCGGCGCGTTTGCCCTTATTCTGACGGCATCGGGCGCGGGCGCGCAGCAGGCGACGGCCTCGATGCCGGGCATGAAGCTTTCCAACGACCAGCCGATCCAGATCGAAAGCGATAAGCTGGAGATTCACGACCAGGAACACACCGCGTTGTTCACCGGCAAAGTCAAGGTCGTTCAGGGGACGACGACGATGCAGTCCGGCAAGATGACCGTCTATTACAAGGACAAGGCGGCAAAGCCGGCGGCGGACGGGGCGCAACCTGCCGCCCAACCGGCAACGCAGCCGCAGCAGTCGGCCTCGCTTGCATCGGGAAGTGCCGATATCGACAAGATCCTGGTGACGGACAAGGTCTTGCTGACCTCGGGCACGCAGACTGCGACCGCCGATGACGGCAATTTCGACATGGCCTCGCAGACATTCACCCTGACGGCGGATCAGGGAAATAAGGTCATTCTGTCGGATGGGCCGAACGTCTTCACCGGCTGCAAATTGACGGTTCACATGCAGACCGGCCAGGCGGAGCTTGAAAGCTGCGGCGGTCGTGTCCAGATTCAGCTCGATCCGAAATCGCAGCCGAATGCACAGCAGAAGCAGAACTGAGAAGCCGGCCTCCCACGTGAAATTATCATCGCTATCAACCATGTTCGGCAAGCCCGGGCCACAAGCTGCGGGTGCCGCCGACAAGAGCCGCTATCAGGGAACGCTCATCGCACGCGGTCTGACGAAGACCTATGCGACGCGTCGGGTCGTCAACGGCGTCTCTCTGGTGGTGCGCCGGGGCGAGGCCGTCGGCCTGCTCGGACCGAACGGCGCCGGCAAGACCACCTGTTTTTATATGATCACCGGCCTCGTGCCGGTGGATGAAGGCACGATCGAGATCGACGGCAACGATGTCACGACCATGCCGATGTACCGCCGCTCACGCCTCGGCGTCGGTTACCTGCCGCAGGAAGCCTCGATCTTCCGCGGCTTGACCGTGGAAGAGAATATCCGTGCCGTGCTCGAAGTGCATGTCAAGGACAAGGCCGAGCGCGAGCAGAAGCTGAACGAGCTGCTGGAGGAGTTTCATATCCAGAAGCTGCGCAAGACTGCCGCCGTCGCTCTGTCAGGCGGTGAGCGTCGCCGCCTCGAAATCGCGCGCGCCCTTGCGACCGATCCGACCTTCATGCTGCTCGACGAGCCCTTCGCCGGCGTCGACCCGATCTCGGTCGCCGACATCCAGAATCTCGTCCACCACCTGACCGCGCGCGGCATCGGCGTTCTCATCACCGACCACAATGTGCGCGAGACCCTAGGCCTGATCGACCGGGCCTACATCATCCATGCCGGTGAGGTGCTGACCCATGGCCGGGCAAATGACATCGTCAACAATCCGGAAGTGCGCCGGCTCTATCTCGGCGACAATTTCAGCCTCTGAACGCGGACGATGCCAAGACAGAGAAGGTGCGCCCCAGTCGTCCTGAAACGGCGCAGGCCTTCCGGCTGCACCTGTCCCACCACAGAAATTAACCGCGCCGACACAGTTCCGCTTGACCAAATGAGATAAAAAAGCAATTTTTGGGCCAGTTGGACTTCCGCGGCCTGAAGCCTTGATCGGACGCGGTTTCCCGGAGGAATCGAGGGAGTTTCGCGTCCGTCATGGCACTGTCCGCCAGTCTTTTCCTGCGCCAGAACCAATCCCTGGTGATGACACCGCAACTGATGCAATCCATCCAGTTGCTGCAGATGACGCATGTCGAACTCAGCCAGTTCATCGCCCAGGAAGTGGAGAAGAACCCGCTGCTCGAATTTCCGTCGAATGACGGCGAGGCAGGGGGCGAACGTGGCGAAGCCGAAGACGAGCCTTATGGTCATCCGCCGGAGGATGCAGGCTCGGACGACGGCTACGACAACCGCACCGAAGCGCTCTCCAGCGACTGGTACGACAATGGCGGCAGTGCCAGCACCAGCCGGCTGAACGACGAACTCGACGCCAACTATACCAATGTCTTTCCCGATGACAGCGCGCCGCAGCGCCTCGATGCGCCGGAGCTGGTCGGCCAGTGGAAATCGATGCCGGGCAGCGGCGGCGAGGGCGCTGATTATGATCTCGACGATTTCGTCGCCGGACAGGTGTCGCTGCGCGATCATCTCGCCCAGCAGATTCCCTTCGTCCTGCCTGACGTTGCCGATCGGCTGATCGCGCAGAACTTCGTCGATCAGCTTGACGATGCCGGTTATCTGCAAGTCGAGACCGGTGAGCGGCTGGGCACCAGCCTCACGGCCGCCGAGCGCGTGCTTGCCGCCCTCCAGACGCTCGATCCGCCGGGGGTTTTCGCCCGCAGTCTCGCGGAATGCCTGGCGATCCAGCTCCGGCAGAAGGATCGATACGACCCGGCCATGCAGGCGCTCGTCGAAAACCTCGAACTGTTGGCGCGACGCGATTTCGCCACGCTGAAACGGCTCTGCGGCGTCGACGAGGAGGACCTTCTCGACATGCTCGGTGAAATCCGCCAGCTTAATCCCAAGCCCGGCAGCGGTTTCGAAGCCGGTGTTTCCGAAGCGATCATGCCTGACGTGGTCGTCAGAGTCTCCTCGGACACCGGCTGGCTGGTCGAGCTCAATCCGGATACGCTGCCGCGGGTGCTCGTCAACCAGTCCTACTTTTCCCGCGTGACCCGGAATGGCGAAGATCACGCCTTCCTCTCCGATTGTCTGCAGAGCGCCAACTGGCTGACGCGCAGCCTCGACCAGCGGGCGAAGACCATCATGAAGGTGGCAAGCGAGATCGTCCGCCAGCAGGACGCCTTCCTGCTTTACGGCGTCGACCACCTGCGTCCGCTGAACCTGAAGACGGTCGCCGAGGCGATCAAGATGCACGAATCCACCGTCAGCCGTGTCACCTCGAACAAATACATGCTGACGCCGCGCGGTCTCTTCGAGCTCAAATATTTCTTCACCGTCTCGATCAGCGCCGTCGCCGGTGGCGACAGCCATTCGGCCGAAGCCGTGCGTCACAAGATCCGCGCGCTGATCATGCAGGAGAGCCCTGACGCGGTGCTCTCCGACGACGATATCGTCGACATGCTGAAGAAGGGCGGCGTGGATCTCGCCCGCCGCACGGTTGCGAAATACCGGGAGGCCATGAACATCGCCTCTTCGGTCCAGCGGCGCCGCGAAAAGCGGGCGCTCGCCAAGGTCGCCGGCTTCTGACGCCGCAATGCTTCGGTCTTGATCGAAGCATCGAGCTCCAAATCCCGCTATTTCTCTGACGTCTTGAACGAACTTGGGAAAGCCGACCATGACGCCGCACAATCCGAAGCTTGCCAGGGAGCTTCTCCTGCTGCTGGTGCTGGCAACCCTTTGGGGGGCCTCCTATACTTTCATCAAGATCGGTGTCGAGACGATCCCGCCGGTGACGTTGATCGCCGTCCGCACGCTGATTGCCGGCGGCATCCTGCTTGTCGTCCTCCGCTATCGACGAATCCGCCTGCCCAGTGACCGCGCGATGTGGCGGCGTTTTTTCATTCAGGCCTGTCTGAACAGCGTCATTCCCTTCACGCTGATCGCCTGGGCGGAGCAGTCCGTAGATGCCGGGCTGGCTGTGATCCTCAATTCGGCAACGCCGATCTTCACCTTCCTGCTGACCGTGCTGATAGCCCGCCATGAGCAGGTGACGGCGCGAAAGCTTTTCGGCGTCATATCAGGGCTTGCCGGTATCTGCCTGGTCATCGGCGTCGAGGTGCTCGGCGGTCTCGGCAAAAGCCTGATGGCGCAACTCGCCATCATCCTGGCGACCGCCTGCTATGCAGGCGCGGCGATTTTCAGCAAGAACTTCAAGGGGCTCGAACCCGCCGTGCCGGCGGCCGGCTCGTTGATCTCAGGCGCGGTCATACTCTTGCCGGTCAGCCTCGTCGTCGACCGGCCGTGGACGCTCGATCCCTCGGGCGCATCGATCCTGGCGCTGCTGGCTCTTTCCGCCTTTTCGACGGCCCTTGCCTTTGCGATCTATTTCCGTCTCGTCCAGACGCTGGGTTCGGTCGGAACGACGTCGCAAGCCTATCTCAGGGTGCCGATCGGAGTGACGATCGGCATCGTTTTCCTCGGCGAAAGGCTGAGCCCGACGGCCTGGATTGGACTCGTTTGCGTCATCCTCGGTGTCGCAGCCATGACGATCCCGGCAAGGGTGAGTGCAATCAAGGCGAGAAGTGTCTAGAAATCATTGGCTGGCGGTCGGCGGCAGGCCCTGTATTCGCACGCGCCTGTCGCACGCAGCACGCGCATTAGCATCGCGGTTTTTCGCCCTATTGACTTTTCGACAACGGCTGGCTAGAAGCCCGCCGCAATCGATGCCGCAAACGGCGTCTGGAGTTATCCCCAGCATCAGAAGGGCACCAAGGACCCCCAGGCTGACGCCGATCTTGCTTGAGATTGCGCGAAGTGCTTGGATGAACCTGAGGCTTGGCGTAAACTGATACCCGCAAACGACGATAAGAAGGGAAACTCCATGAGTGTGCGTGTGTCCGGTAAACATATGGAAATTGGTGACTCGTTCCGTCAAAAGATCGAGGACCAAATTGGTATGGCCATCACGAAATACTTCGACGGGGGATATTCGGGTCAGGTGACCGTGGAAAAGGCGAGTTCTCGTTACTCGGCAGACTGCAAGCTTCATCTCGACAGTGGGGTGGTGCTGCATGCGGCCGGCGAGGCGACGGACCCGCAGCTGGCTTTCGACGCCGCTTCCCAGCGCATCGAAAAACGGCTGCGCCGCTACAAGCGCAAGCTGAAGGACCATCACGCCGGAAACCATCTGAACGGTTTTGCAGAAGTCGCCTACACGGTCATGGATTCCGTTCCTGACCACGAAGATGAAATCCCCGACGATTTCGCGCCAGCGATCGTCGCCGAAAGCACGAAGCAGCTGAAGACCATGTCGGTGGCCACCGCCGTAATGGCGCTCGACATGACCGACGAGCCGCTTCTCCTGTTCCGCAGCCCCGGCAAGGAACATCTGAATATCGTTTACCGTCGGCACGACGGAAATATTGGCTGGATCGATTCAGCCAATATCAAAGGCTGAGATCAGGGCTATGAGCGGCGGTATTGCCGCCGCTCCTTGCATTTGATCAAGGCGACAGAAGGAAAAAGAAATGGCATTGGCAGATTTGCTCCATCAGGATGCGATCATTCCCGCCCTCAGAGTAAATTCCAAGAAACAGCTGCTTCAGGAATTGGCCGCAAGAGCCGCCAGGATCACCGGGCTCTCCGAACGGGAGATTTTCGACGTCATCCTGCAGCGCGAACGCCTTGGCTCGACCGGCGTCGGCAACGGCATCGCCATTCCTCACGGCAAGCTGGTCAACATCCATTCGATCGTCGGCATCTTCGCCCGGCTGGAGCAGCCTGTCGATTTCGAGGCCCTGGACGACCAGCCTGTCGATCTCGTCTTCCTGCTGCTGGCGCCGGAGGGCGCGGGTGCTGATCATCTCAAGGCCCTGTCGCGGATTGCCCGCGTGCTGCGCGATCACGATCTGGTCGCCAAGCTGCGCGCCACCGATTCCGCTTCGGCGATCTACGCCTTCCTCAATGAAGAGCAGACGTCGAACGCTGCGTGAACCAGGCCCTGCAAACCTGTGCAGCAGTTTTGCGATAAGGATCTGCAGAAAGCGCGCCGCATGAATCACCTTCGATGCGATGCGCGTCAGGCAAAAACCGCCGGAATTCCCTGAAACAGCAGGAGTTTTACCGGCGGCTTCGCAAGGAAACCCCGCTATATCCGGGCTGCGACGTCTTCACCCGAAGGGATCGAAGGCTGTGCCCCTGATTTGAGGCAGGCGAGCGAACCGGCAACGGCCGCACGGCGCAGCGCCGAGGCAAAATCGAGGCCCTCGTCGAGGCTCGCAGCGAAATAGCCGCAGAAGGTGTCGCCGGCGCCGACCGTATCGACGGGTTCGATCTTCAGACCCTGCGCCCTTGAAACCGCCCCATCGCGGATGGCGACGACGCCGTCGCCGCCAAGCGTCACGATCAACGTCTGGCCGGTTTCGGCATGCAGCCGGGTCAGGGCTGCCTCACGCGCCTGCGCATCCATGCCATCTTGGCCGGCTAGCCGCTCGAACTCGGTCTCGTTGGCGATGACGATATCGGCAAGTCGGCCGAGACGCGGCGCATCGGGGATCAAAGGAGCAAGGTTGAGGATGCTGGTGACGCCTTTGGCGCTGGCGGTCGACAGGGCGCGTTCGACGGCTGCAGCCGGCACTTCGAGCTGCAGCATCAGGATATCGCCTTCCTTCATGCCGCCGATCGCCGTCTCGGCATCCTCAGGCGCGACCAGGCCGTTGGCGCCGGGAACGACGGCGATCATGTTTTCGCCGTCGCCGCCGACAAGGATCAGCGCCGTGCCGGTGGGACCGTCGACATGTTTGACGAGAGAAAGATCGGTTCCTGCATCATCGAGCAGGGAAAGGGCATCGGCGGCGAAGCTATCCTTGCCGACGGCGCCGGCCATATGCACATAGCGGCCGGCGCGCCGCGCTGCCAGCGCCTGGTTGGCGCCCTTGCCGCCGGCGGCTGTGGCAAAACCGTTGCCGGCCACCGTTTCGCCGGGCTTCGGCAGGCGCTCGGTCGTGGCGATGAGGTCCATGTTGATGGACCCGAAAACTGTTATCATCAAGGGTGTCCCGTCTTT
Source organism: Rhizobium sp. NZLR1b (assembly GCF_019685155.1). Classification (NCBI taxonomy): domain Bacteria; kingdom Pseudomonadati; phylum Pseudomonadota; class Alphaproteobacteria; order Hyphomicrobiales; family Rhizobiaceae; genus Rhizobium; species Rhizobium sp. NZLR1b. The sequence goes on along the minus strand of NZ_JABDWC010000035.1, from coordinate 40,266 downwards.
TGGGGCATGCGGCGACGGCATGCTCCACTTCTTCGATAGAGCATGATGCCGAAAAGTGTGCGCGGTTTTCGAAAGACATCATGCTCCTGCTGTTTCATTCGGGCGAGACACTGCCCGAAGCGGTCACTCCTCGTCAACCACCCTGAGCTTGAGAAGACCGGTACGGCTTTCCACCGATTTGGCCGCAGGTTCGCTGTCGCGAGCAGGCTTGGCCTCGCCGCCTGCCTCGAATTCCAGCGCTTCGATCTTGGCGCCGCGCCTGGTGAGTTTGTCGGCCGAGGTGACCACCATGTCGATATCCTTCTGCGCCAGGGCGAAATGACCCTGCAGCTTGCGCACCCGCTCGTCGAGGCGGCCGAGATCGTCCATCAGGATCGCCACCTCGCCCTGGATCAGATGCGCCTGCGCCCGCATGCTCTGGTCCTTGAGCACGGCCTGGATGACCTGGATCGACAGCATCAGCAGCGACGGCGAGACGATGACGATGCGCGCCCGGTGCGCCTTCTGCACCACCGGCTCGAAGTTTTCGTGGATCTCGGCGAAGATCGATTCCGACGGCACGAAGAGAAAGGCCGTGTCCTGGGTTTCGCCCTGGATCAGATATTTCTCGGAAATGTCCCTTATATGGACCTCCATGTCGCGGCGGAACTGCTGGCCGGCGGTCTTGCCGGCCTCGGGACTGCCGGCGTCGCGGATCGCGTTCCAGGCTTCGAGCGGGAATTTTGCGTCGATCACCAGCGGCGGCGCGCCGTTCGGCATGCGGATCGTGCAATCCGGTCGCGAGCCGTTGGTGAGCGTCTGCTGGAAGGCATAGGCGCCCATCGGCAGGCCGTCGGCGACGATGGTCTCCATCCGCGACTGGCCGAAGGCGCCACGTGTCTGCTTGTTGGACAGAATGGCCTGCAGCCCGACGACATCCTTGGCGAGCGTCTGGATATTGTTCTGCGCGGCATCGATCACCGCCAGCCTTTCCTGCAGCCGCTGCAGGTTCTCATGGGTCGATTTGGTCTGCTCGGTGATCGTCGAGTTGACGCGCTGCGACATGCCGTCGAGGCGTTGGCTGATCGTCTGGTTGAGTTCACTCTGCCGCGCGCCGAAGACCTCGGTCATCGCCGCGATGCGGCCCTGCATCTCCGCCTGGATCCTGAGAAGCTCGGCCATGCGCGCGTCGCTTTCCCCAGCGCGAAAGCTCGCTTCCTCCGCCTGCTCGTGGCGAAGGCTCGCGCCCCGTAGCAGCAGCACGATCACCAGCAGGACAAACGCCAACAGAACCCCGCCGGCAAGCGCCAGCATGGCCGGGCTGATCGAGGCAAGCGACACAGTGAACGAATCGGAATTGACGGTCATGTCGCAACCATACCAGAAGAGACGGCAATATATAGATCAAAGGGTGAACGGAATTGGCGGTCGCCACTATCCTCGCACGCCGCTACTTCTGCTGGCTCCTGCGGAGAAATTGCGCCTCGATTTAACGATTGCTCAACCATATTCGCCAAAACCTGCGGCGCAGAATTCCTTCCCGCACACTCGCGCCAAGTACAGAGATCCCGATGACCTCCCGGCAGACCGACAGTGCCCTCAGGCAGCGCCTCGATTTCATCGAACTCGACGAGGCGGCGCGCAAGTCGATGCGGGATCTGCGCCCTGTCATCACCGAGCTGATCGGCGGCGCCCTCGATAAATTCTACGCCAAGATTGCCAGAACCCCGGCTGTCGCCGGCTTCTTTGCCGACAAGAACCATGTCGGCAAAGCCAAGCAGCGCCAGCAGGATCATTGGGCCAATCTCGCCGGCGGTGCGTTCGACGACAGTTATGTCGACGGCGTCACCGCGGTCGGCCGGACGCACGCCCGCATCGGCCTGGAGCCGCGCTGGTATATCGGCGGTTACGCCATCGTCATGTCCGAACTCGTCAAGGGCATCATGGAAAAGCAGTGGCCGTCGGTTTTCGCGCGCCAGCAAGGCAAGCTGCTGGCCGAGAAGCTGTCGGTGGTCATCAAGGCCGGCATGCTCGACATGGATTATTCCATCTCGGTCTATCTCGAAACGCTCGAAGCCAAGCGCCGCGCCTTGGAAGAGCAGCGCGCCAAGGCCGAATCCGACCAGGCGATGGCACTGGAGCAACTGCGCCGCGGTCTGGAAGCGCTTTCGAACGGCGATCTCGAAGCCACTCTGCCGTCCGACCTGCCGGGTAATTTCCGGCAGATGGCCGAGGATTACAACCGCGCCGTCGGCGCCCTTCGCAAGTCCTTCGCATCCGTGCGCGAGGCCTCGGGCCAGATCATGGGCGGCGCCGATGTCATTTCCACTGCGACCAACGACCTGGCGCTTCGCACCGCCCAGCAGGCGGCGGGCGTCGAGGAGAGTTCAGCCGCCCTGCAGCAGCTCTCCGTCAGCGTCGGCCAGACGGCCGCCAATGCCGAAAAGGCATCGGCTGCCGTGCGCGAGACGCAGCAGAAGGCGAAGAACTCCGGCGAACTCGTCACCAGCGCCGTCTCGGCGATGGCCGGCATCGAGAAATCCTCGACCGGGATCTCCAAGATCATCGGCGTCATCGATGAGATCGCCTTCCAGACCAATCTTCTGGCGCTGAACGCCGGTGTCGAGGCGGCGCGCGCCGGTGATGCCGGCAAGGGTTTTGCCGTCGTCGCCCAGGAAGTCCGCCAGCTCGCCCAGCGCACGGCGGAAGCCGCCAAGGAGATCAAGAACCTGATCTCGCAGAGCTCGACCCAGGTCAATGAGGGCGTCGGCATCGTCTCCAGTACCGGCGAGGCGCTGAACGACATGATCAGCCGCATCGACATCATCAACCGTTTCGTCGCCGATATCGCCGCCGCCGCCCGCGACCAGGCGACCGGCGTCAATGAGGTCAGCATCGCGGTCCGCAACATGGGTGCGATCACCCAGCAGAATTCGGACATGGTTGAGCACTCCTCGGCAGAAACCCGCCGCCTCAAGGACGAGGTGGAGAACCTGATCGAGCTGCTGCGCCGCTTCCGCGCCCGGCCCGAGGGCCATGCCGCCATCGCTGCCCGCCGGGCGGCCTGAGGCGAATATGGCGAAATTCCAGGCGGGGATGCAAAAAAGCGTCTTCCCCGCCTGCCGGATAATTCCATAGTCGGAAAAGATGGGTTATGGGAACGCCATGACCATCAAGCCACTCATCATTCTTCCCGATCCCGTTCTCCGTCAGATCTCCAAGCCGATCGAGCGGGTTGACGCCGACCTGCAGCGCCTTGCCGACGACATGCTGGAAACCATGTACGACGCGCCGGGCATCGGCCTTGCGGCAGTTCAGATCGGCGTACCGCGCCGGATGCTGGTCATCGACATCGCGCGCGAGGGCGAGGACAAGCAGCCGCAGGTGTTCATCAACCCGGAGATCGTCACCTCCTCCGACGAGCGCTCGGTCTACGAGGAAGGCTGCCTGTCGATCCCGGATTATTATGCGGAGGTTGAGCGCCCGGCTGTCGTCTCTGTCAAATATCTCGACCGGAACGGCAAGGAACAGACGGTTGAAGCCGACGGCCTGCTCGCCACCTGCCTGCAGCACGAGATCGACCATCTGAACGGCGTGCTGTTCATCGATTATATCTCGCGGCTGAAGCGGGAGATGGTGATCAAGAAGTTCACCAAGGCGGCGAAGTCGAAGGCGCTCTGAGCATTGCGTTGAAAATTCACCGGAAAGGCACTATGATATCACCGATATCATGATGGAGATGCCGAATGGGTGACCTGCTTATCCGCGATGTTCCGGATGTGATGAAACGGCAGCTTCAGGAAAGCGCGCAGCGCAATGGCCGCAGCCTTTCGGAGGAGGCGATCGAAATCCTCCGCCGGCAGATCGCTGCGGAGCGCTCGGGCGTTTCGGCCGGGCAGCGCCTGCGCTCCCTGATGGGTGACGAAAGATTGCGCGAAGATGAAGTGGAAGCCATTGCCGCATCGCGCCACGAACGCGATCGCGAACCACCGCGCTTCGACACATGATCGTCCTCGATACGAATGTGATTTCCGAAATGCAGGGTAGGGCCTACAGCGAGCGGATATTGAATTGGCTTGATGGCCACGACGTTGAAACGCTATTTCTGACGACGATCGCCGTCGCCGAAATGCGCTATGGTCTTGAACTCCTCGACGACGGCAGGCGAAAGACAGCGTTGGTATCCGACTTCAATCGGATCGAATCGGAATTTGCCGGCCGTATCCTCGGGTTTTCCCTCAGTGCGGCGAACCGGTACGGGCTATTGGCAGCGGAGCGCAGAAAGGCCGGGCGGCCGATCGAAACGAAGGATGCGATGATTGCCGCCATCTGCCTTGCCAACGGCGCGACGCTTGCCACCCGCAACACCACAGATTTCGAGGGGCTTGATCTCAAGCTCGTAAACCCGTTTGAAGACGGTTGATCCTCAATTGGCGAGATAGAATGTCTCTTCGCATCATCTTCATGGGAACCCCGGAATTCTCGGTCCCGACCCTGCGCCTACTCGTCGATGCCGGCCACAGGATTGTCGCCGTTTATACGCAGCCGCCGCGGCCAGGCGGGCGGCGCGGGCTCGATCTGCAGAAATCGCCGGTGCATCAGGCGGCCGAACTGCTAGGTCTCCCGGTCTTCACGCCGGTCAATTTTAAAGATCCTGAGGAGCGCGAGAGATTTGCCGCTCTCAAGGCCGATGCCGGCGTCGTCGTTGCCTACGGATTGCTGCTGCCGGAGGCGGTTTTGAACGGCACCCGCGATGGCTGCTATAACGGCCATGCCTCGCTGCTGCCGCGCTGGCGGGGTGCGGCTCCGATCCAGCGGGCGATCATGGCGGGTGACGCAAAGACCGGCATGATGGTGATGAAGATGGACAAGGGTCTCGATACCGGCGCCGTGGCGCTGACCCGAGAAGTCGAGATCGGCCCCAACATGACGGCAGGCGAGTTGCATGACCGGCTGATGCAGGTCGGCGCCAAGGCGATGACCGAGGCCATGGTCAAGCTGGAGATGAACGACCTGCCATTGACCCCGCAGCCGGAAGAAGGCGTGCTCTATGCCGCCAAGATCGACAAGGCCGAGACGCGGATCGATTTCGCCAGGTATGCCAGGGATGTGCACAATCATATCCGCGGCCTGGTGCCATTTCCGGGGGCCTGGTTCGAACTTGAGATCGGCGGCAAGCCCGAGCGGGTGAAGGTGCTGGGCTCCGAGCTGGCCGAAGGCCAGGGGATAGCCGGGCAATTGCTGACCGACGATCTTCTGGTCGCCTGCGCGTCGGGCGCGGTGCGGCTGACGCGGCTCCAGAAGGCAGGCGGCAAGCCGCTGGCGGCAGCCGATTTCCTCAGGGGCACGCCGCTTGGCGCAGGCACGAGGCTTTCCTGATGCCACGTTTCCGCATGACCGTCGAATATGACGGCGGCCCCTATGTGGGTTGGCAGCGACAGGAGAACGGCCCCTCGGTGCAGGGCGCGATCGAAGCGGCGGTGCTGTCGCTGACCGGCGAGGCGGTCTTGGTCCGCGGCGCCGGCCGCACCGATTCTGGCGTCCACGCGATGGGGCAGGTGGTTCATACCGATCTTTCCAAGGACTGGTCGCCCTACAAGCTGCAGAATGCCTTGAACGCCCATCTGAGGCTCGCCGGCGAGCGTGTCTCGATTCTCGATGTCGAGGTGGCTCCCGAATTCTTCGATGCTCGCTTCTCGGCGTTGCGGCGGCATTACCTCTACCGTATCCTCAGCCGCCGGGCGCCGCTGGCGCTTGAAGCCGGCAAGGCCTGGTGGGTACCAAAGGTGCTCGATCACGAGGTCATGCACGCCGCCGCCCAGAAGCTGGTCGGCCGGCACGATTTCTCCACCTTCCGCGCCGCCCATTGCCAGGCAAACAGCCCGGTGCGTACGCTCGACCGGCTGGATGTGACCCGCAACGGCGAGCTCATCGAGATCCGCGCCACGGCGCAGAGCTTCCTCCACAACCAGATTCGCTCCTTCGCCGGCACGCTGAAGCTCGCCGGTGAAGGCAAATGGACGCCTGAAGATGTCGAGGCAGCCCTCGAAGCGCGCGACCGCAAGGCCTGCGGCCCGGTGGCGCCGCCGGATGGGCTCTATTTCATGCGGGTGGATTATCCCGACGTGATCCCGGATCGCCGCAGGCCGGTCACCGATGACGGTGACGGCGAAGATCTGTCGTAAGCCCGCTCAGGGGGGATAGATGCCGAGGAAGTGCTGCAGATATTCCGAAAGGATCATCGACGGCACGAGCAGCACCAGCGTCAGCGCCCCGACCATCAAGGCGTGACCATGGCAGATCATCCGGACAATGCGCGCCAGCGCGAAGACCTGCGCCAGCATGAAGGCAAGCAGCAGCAGCGAGACGAGGCCGACGGAGCCGGGCAGAAAGACCACCATCGCCAGCAGCAGCCCGTTGATATAGGAGAGCGGCACGCCGAGCCAGTTGACGCTGACGACGACCGGGGCGAAACGCTCACCCATGCGGAAGGCCAGCAGCAGCAGCCCGGCAAAGACCAGCGGCACAAACCAGTTGGCGACCTCGACAAGGCCGAGCCTGACATAGAAGGCAAAGCCGACATCGGCTTCCGGCGGCATCGACCGCAGGAAGGCCTGTCGCCACCAGAGCCAGGAAATGCCCATCGGCGGCAGGCACCAGGCCATCGCCCAGAACGAGCGGTTGACGCCGCGCTCGGACATGTCGAGGTAGCGGAAGCCGCGCGGATCCAGCCGGATCAGCAGCCAGAGGCCGGCCAGATAGTACTGGACTTCCCTAAGCCCCGGCATTGGTGAACCAGCGGGCGATGAAGGTCTCGTAGATCGCCGTCAGCGTCTCCAGATCGGCGACTGCGACGCGCTCGTCGACCATGTGCATCGTCTGGCCGACGAGGCCGAACTCGACGACCGGGCAATAATCCTTGATGAAGCGCGCATCCGACGTGCCGCCGGTGGTCGAAAGCGCCGGCGAGCGGCCGGCAACGCTTTCGACGGCCGATGACAGCGAGGCAATCAAGCCATTGTTGCGCGTCAGGAACATGTGGCTTGGCCGGTCGGCCCAGACGATATCGTATTTCACCGGCTCGCGGCCCGGCCGCAGCTGGCCGTTGCCGGCGGCGGCATCGAGGCGGCGCAGGATTTCGGCGCGCAGCGTTTCGGCCGTCCAGCTGTCGTTGAAGCGAATGTTGAAGCTGGCCGATGCCTTCGCCGGAATGACATTGGTCGCCGGATTGCCGACATCGACCGTGGTCACTTCGAGGTTCGAGGGCTGGAAGTCGTCGGTGCCACCGTCGAAGGGCGAGTCCATCAGCGCCTGGGTCAGCTGCAGCATGCCGCGCACCGGATTGTCGGCAAGGTGCGGATAGGCGGCATGGCCCTGGACGCCGTGCACGGTGATTCGGCCCGACAGCGAGCCGCGCCGGCCGATCTTGATCATGTCGCCCAGCCTGTCCGGATTTGTGGGCTCGCCGACCAGGCAGGCATCCCAGCGCTCGCCGCGCTCAGTGGCCCATTGCAGGAGCTTGACCGTGCCGTTGATCGCCGGGCCTTCTTCATCGCCGGTGATCAAGAAGGAGATCGAGCCGGAGGGCGGCCCGTTTTTCTCGATATGGCGGGCGACGGCGGCGACGAAACAGGCGATGCCGCCCTTCATGTCGACGGCGCCGCGGCCGAAAAGCTCACCCTTTGCAATCTCGGCGGCAAAGGGCGGATGCGTCCAGGCGGCCTCGTCGCCGACCGGCACGACATCGGTATGCCCGGCAAACATCAGATGCGGGCCATCCTTGCCGAGGCGGGCATAGAGGTTTTCGATATCGGCTGTGCCCTCTTCGCTGGCTTTCACCTTGTCGACGGTGAAGCCGAGCGGCGCAAGCATGGCGTCGAGCGCCGACAGCGCGCCGCCTTCGGCGGGTGTCACGGAGGGGCAGCGAATCAGCGTCTGGAGATTGGCGACGGGATCGGTAGCGGTCATGGCGGTCGAACTATCCGGCGGGAATGGCAAAGACATGGCAAGGCGGCGGCGCCTCGCGTAAAAGACGCCGTCTGTTTACCGGATCAATGTCCTGGTGTCATCAATCTCTGAGCAGCTCGTTGATGCCGGTCTTGGAGCGGGTCTGTTCATCGACGCGCTTGACGATGACGGCGCAGTAGAGATGCGGCGCCGGCTTGCCGTTGCCCATGGTCGCATTGGCCGACGGCATCGAGCCGGCGACGACGACGGAATAAGGCGGCACTTCGCCGTAGGTCACCTCACCGGTGGCGCGGTCGACGATCTTGGTCGACTTGCCGATAAAGACGCCCATGCCGAGCACCGAGCCCTCGCGGACGATGCAGCCCTCGACCACTTCCGAACGAGCGCCGATGAAGCAATTGTCCTCGATGATCGTCGGGCCGGCCTGCATCGGCTCCAGCACGCCGCCGATGCCGACGCCGCCGGACAGATGCACATGCTTGCCGATCTGGGCGCAGGAGCCGACCGTTGCCCAGGTGTCGACCATCGTGCCTTCGCCGACATAGGCGCCGAGATTGACGAAGGAGGGCATCAGGATGGCGTTCGGGGCAATATAGGCCGAGCGGCGCACGACGCAGTTCGGCACGGCGCGGAAGCCGGCGGCGCGGAATTGGTTTTCGCCCCAGTTTTCGAACTTCGACGGCACCTTGTCCCACCATGTGGAATTGCCCGAACCGCCCTTGACCACGTCCATATCGTTGAGACGGAAGGACAAGAGCACGGCCTTCTTCAGCCACTGATTGACCGTCCAGGCGCCGTCGGCGCCGCGCGTCGCGACGCGGACCGTGCCGGCATCGAGCAGATCGAGTGCGGCTTCGACCGCATCGCGAACCTCGCCCTTCGTCGACGTGTTCACATTGTCGCGATTGTCGAAGGCGGCTTCGATGGTCTTTTCGAGGGATGCGAGGTCGGTGGCGCTCATGAGAATTCCTTAAACTTCGATCTTTATCGTGGAGACGGCGAAATCTCCGGAACGCGGTTGGCGGGGGTTTATCCTGCTCTACAGCATGCAGCCGTAGAACGGAATGATTTTTCCGACAAGATCGCACCTGGATTCAAGGCGTTATAGCGACATATCCGGCTTCGTAGCCGGCAATACTGAAAGGCATTTCGAGATGGCGAAGGGACGGAACGGCGGTTCGCGGCGCAAGGATGGCGTATGGGACCCGCTGAAGAGCAGTTCGACCGACAGGCAGCGCGCCGAGGCCGTGCCGAAGACGCCGCAGACGATGTCGCCTGCCTACCGCCTTGCCTATGTCGACGAGGATTTCCTCTGCCGCGAGGAGCTGCGGCCGATCCGCCTGCAGCTGGAACTGATGAAGCCGGAAATGATGCTGACCGAACGCGGCATCAAGTCGACCGTCGTCATGTTCGGCGGCGCCCGCATTCCCGCCCCTGGGCAGAGCGCCTGGGCCGCCCGCAACGATGTCCAGCGCGTCAACCTGGAGGCGGCCTCGGTCTATTATGACGAGGCGCGCAAATTTGCCGGGCTTTGCTCGAAATATTCGGCGAGCTTCGATTTCCACGAATATGTCATCGTGACCGGCGGCGGCCCCGGCGTGATGGAAGCGGGCAATCGCGGCGCGGCCGACGAGGGCGCACCGTCGATTGGCCTCAATATCGTGCTGCCGCACGAGCAGGCGCCGAACGCCTATGTGACGCCGGAACTCAGCTTCAACTTCCACTATTTTGCCATCCGCAAGATGCATTTCATGGTGCGCGCCAAGGCGATCGCAGTGTTTCCCGGCGGCTTTGGAACACTCGACGAATTCTTCGAATGCCTGACACTGATCCAGACCGGCCGCATGGAGCGTCTGCCGCTGATCCTCTTCGGCGAGACGTTCTGGAGGCGCATCATTAATTTCGACGCATTGGCCGAATTCGGCACGATCGCGCCCGACGACGTCAAGCTGATCAGCTTCGTCGACACGGCTGAAGCCGCGTGGAAGATTGTCCAGGATTTCTACGAACACCGAGAATAACGCAATTCCGAGGCAAAGTGCAAAGCGGTTTTCCGTCCGGAATGCGTAGAACAAACAGTTAGATCTCCGCTCTTTCCTCGCCGAACCAGGGGAAAGAGCGGAGCAATGGTGCGACAGGCCTTACAGAAGCGGCCGGTCCGGCATGTCGTCGATCGAGATGACGCCGTCCTTGTTGCGGTCCATCCGCGCAAACAGCTTGTCGAAGGCGGCGACGGCTTCCTGTTTGGAAATCTGGCCGTTCTGGTCGGTGTCGACCCGGTGCATCATCATCGAGGCGCGCATGAAGTTGCCGCCATGGCGCATCCAGTGATGTCCGTCACGGCCATCGTGCCCGCCGTGCCCGTCGCGGGGCGGCCGTGCCTGATCGTTATCCTCCGGTGTCGCGGCTGCGGTATCCGCATCCTTGGTTTCGCCGGCATCCTGCTTGCGCTGATCCTTCATCGCCTGCATCTGCGTCTTCTGGTATTCGCGGATTTCGCCCGGGGTCAGCGATCCGTCCTTGTTGGTGTCGATCGCAGCGAAAACCTTGTCGAGTCCGGTGGTGGCCTCCTCCTTGGTAACCTGCCCGTCCTTGTTTGCGTCGAATTGCTTGAGCATGCGGACATAGGTGATTTCGCGGAAGGCGGCAGGCCCTGGACCGTGCATGCCTGCCTGCTGACGCGGCCCGTCACCGGGTGCGGCATAGCCTGCCCCGGCGGCTGCGCCGAAGATGAGGGTGGAGGAAAGCGCTGCCAGTATCAGCTTGTTGCGGTACATCGTATTTGCCTTTCGTGAGGTGTCCCCTCACGAAGAAAGCTATGGCAACAGGGCGGAAAGACCCAGTTAAACATCGGTAAGCTGAATGAAACTTTGGTAATGCCGTCGGTCGCCGTCAGCCCGGGCGAAATCAGCCCGGACCGGTAATCCTGCCGAGAAACGCGGCGAGGTCGTCGGTGACGAAGTCGATATGATCCTCTTCGCCGCTGGTCTTTTCCCACCATTCGACGACCGTTTCTTCGAGATTGCGCGGCACCAGCAGCACGGTCTGCATGCCGAGCGCCTTCGGCACGGTCAGATTGCGCGGCAGATCCTCGAACATCGCTGCCTTGCTCGTTTCGACGCGCTTCAACGCCATGAATTTGTCGTAGGTCGCCTGCGCCGGCTTCGGCACGTAGTCGGCGGCGACGATATCGAAGATGTCGTCGAAATGCTCGAGAATGCCGAGCGCTTCGGCCGTCATTTCCGCATGCTTGACGCTGCCATTGGTGAAGATGAACTTGCGCCCCGGCAGCGCCTTGATCGCCGCGCCGAGTTCAGGCTGCGGCGTCAGCGCCGTGTAGTCGATCGCATGCGCCTTTTCGAGGAAGTCGTTCGGGTCGATGCCGTGATGGATCATCAATCCTTGCAGCGTCGTGCCATGCTCGAGGTAATATTGCTTCTGCAGCTTGCGCGCCTCTTCCCGCTCCATCTGTAAGAGCGCCGCGACATAAGCGGTCATGTTCTTGTCGATCTGCGCGAAGAGATTGACATGATGCGGATAGAGCGTGTTGTCGAGGTCGAAGACCCAGTCTGTGACGTGCGCGAAGTCGGCTTTATCAGGCGTGCGGTCGATCTTTGTCATGGCGGACTTATGGCACGGGTACGGCCGCAAGGAAATCGACAAGAATAAAATAGACGCCCGATTTTCGGCGGACGTCGCAGGCTCGGGATGCTAGAAAACGGACATGTTTTTCGAACGGCCCGACGATGATACGCTCTATGATGCCCTGATCGCGCGCCGCGCCGATTATGAGGGCCAGGCCTATGTCTGCGTCAAGACGACGGGCATCTTCTGTCGTCTGACCTGTCCGGCGCGTAAGCCGAAGCGGGAAAATACCCTGTTCTTCGAGACGATCGCCGCCTGCATGCATTCCGGCTTTCGCCCCTGCCGGCGCTGCCGGCCGCTGGAGCAGCCGGGCAGGGAGCCGATCGTCGACGTGTTGCTTGCCGCGCTCGACAGCGAGCCGCAGGTTCGCTGGACCGAAGACGAGCTTGTGCGCCGCGGACATGATCCCTCGACGGTGCGGCGCGCCTTCAAGCGGGCGTTCGGCATGACCTTTCATGACATCGTCCGCTACCGCCGTCTCGGGCAAGCGGCCCGGCAACTGGCCGATGGCGCACGCGTCATCGATGCGCAGATCGACGCCGGATACGAGTCTCCGAGCGGCTTCCGCACGGCATTCCAGCGGCTCGTCGGCAAGGCGCCGGCGCTCTCGCAGAACCGCGAACTGCTTTTTGCCGACTGGTTCGACACGCCGCTCGGGCCGATGATCGCGGTTGCCGACCAGACACATCTGCATCTGCTCGAATTTCACGACCGCAAGGCGCTACTGAGCGAGCTCGAGGCACTGCAGAAGCGCGTCCGCTCCTCGGTCGCGATCGGCCGCACGCCGGCAATCGACCGGATCGAGACGGAGATCCGGGACTATTTCGAAGGGCGGCGCACGGTCTTCACGACGCCATTGGCGCTCGGCGGCACGCCCTTCGAAAAACATGTCTGGGCAAAGCTCATGGATATCCCTGTCGGTCAGACCCGCGCCTATGGCGATCTTGCAAGGCAGATGGAAAGGCCGGAAGTCGTGCGTGCCGTCGGCCGCGCCAACGGCGCCAACCAGCTAGCCATCATCGTGCCCTGTCATCGCGTGCTCGGCGCGGATGGATCGTTGACCGGCTATGGCGGCGGGCTCTGGCGCAAGCAATGGCTGCTGCGGCATGAAGAGAAGATCAGCACACAATCAAAGATGGAGGAGACAACATGAACCAGACTGAAAAGGCCAAGGCATTCGGCGCGCTGCACCGCAAGGGCAACCCGGTCATTCTTTACAACATCTGGGATGCCGGAACGGCCAAGGCGGTGACGGAAGCCGGCGCCAAGGCGCTGGCGACCGGAAGCTGGTCGGTCGCCGCCGCTCAAGGCTATGGCGACGGCCAGAAGCTGCCGATGGAAGTGCTGCTTGAGACGGCACGCTCGATCGCCGCCGTCAACGAACTGCCGCTCTCGGTCGATTTCGAAGGCGCCTATTCGACGGACCCTTCAGGTGCCGCGGCCAATGTGGCGAAAGTGATCGAGGCCGGCGCCGTCGGCATCAATTTCGAGGATCAAAAGATCGGCGCGAGCGGCCTTCATCCGGTGGAGGCGCAGGCGGCCCGCATCCGCGCCATCCGGGAAATGGCCGAGGCGAGGGATATCGATTTCTTCATCAACGCCCGCACCGACCTGTTCCTTCAGGAAGGCGACGGCTCCAGGCATGCCGGTCTGGTCGACGAGGCAGTCGAGCGTGGCAAGGCCTATGCAGCGGCAGGCGCCAGCGGCTTCTTCGTGCCCGGCCTCATCGAACCAGCGCTGATCGAGAAGATCTGCGCCGCCTCCAGCATGCCGGTCAATATCATGATGAAGCCGGGCGCGCCCGAACCGGCAGCGCTCGGAAAGCTCGGCGTCTCGCGCATCAGCTACGGCCCGGGGCCATACCGGGCCATGATGGAGAAGCTGAAGGAAGCCGCGGCGGCGATCTATAGCCCGCTCTGATTTCGGCTCCAGTCTTGGAAGATGCGTCCCTTCGCCGGTGAAGGGCGCAACCTCGATCAGGGGACGATCAGCGTTCCGACGCCGTGCTCGGTGAAGATCTCGAGCAGGACGGAATGGGCTGTCTTGCCGTTCAGGATGACGACGCCCTGGACGCCGGCCTTGATCGCATCGATGCAGGTCTCGACCTTCGGGATCATGCCGCCCGAGATCGTGCCGTCGGCGATCAGCGCATGCGCTTCGGCGACGGAAAGCTCCTTGATCAGCTGGCCGTTCTTGTCGAGCACGCCGGGCACATCGGTCAGGAAGAGCAGGCGGGTGGCGTTCAGCGCGCCGGCAATGGCGCCGGCGAAAGTATCGGCATTGATGTTGTAGGTGGCGCCGTCGCGGCCGGGTGCGACCGGGGCGATCACCGGGATCATCTCGGAGCGGGCGAGCAGATCGAGCAGCGTGCGGTCGACCTCGACCACCTCGCCGACGAAGCCGAGATCGAGCACGCGCTCGATGTTGGAATCCGGATCCTTCACGGTCTTGCGCGCCTTTTCGGCGAAGACCATGTTGCCGTCCTTGCCGCAAAGGCCGATCGCCCATTCGCCGGTCTGGTTGATGAGCGCGACAATTTCCTTGTTGATCGAGCCGGCGAGCACCATCTCGACGATCTCGACCGTCTTCTGGTCGGTGACGCGAAGCCCGCCCTCGAATTTCGATTCGATGCCCATCTTGCTCAGCATGGCGCCGATCTGCGGGCCGCCGCCGTGAACGACGATCGGGTTGACGCCCGATTGCTTCAACAGCGCGATGTCGCTGGCAAAGGCCTTGCCGAGCTCGGGATTGCCCATGGCGTGGCCGCCATATTTGACGACAATCGTCTTGTTCTCGTAACGCTGCATGAAGGGCAGCGCCTTGGCCAGAAGCCGTGCCTGCAGTTCGCTTTCGGACTCGTTCATGGGGACCCCGCAGAATTGTTCGCGGCCTTTTATCGCAAGTTTCTGACAGAGGGAATAATCCAGAGGGCAATAGTTTTTCGTATCTGGCGCGGAGCCGGTGGTCTTTACCGTCCGGCGCACGCAAGCATGATATGAGGAACCGCATGCAAGGCGATGAGATTGCAGACCTGATCGGCCGCGTCGCGCTCGGCGACCGCAGGGCCTTTATTGCCCTTTACAATCAGACCGGGCCGAAACTTTTTGCCATCTGCCTGCGTATCTTGAAGGATCGCACGGAAGCCGAAGAAGCCTTGCAGGAAGTCTATATCAGCATCTGGCAAAGGGCCGGAAGTTTCCAGGCAGCCACAGGTTCGTCCTCGGCGTGGCTTTCGGCGATTGCCCGCAATCGGTCGATCGATACGTTGCGGTCGCGCAAGCCTATCGCCGACGAAATCGACAGTGCCTACGATCTTGCCGATGCCGCGCCCGACCCCGAAATGCAGACGGTGACGAAGGATGAAGGAAGGCGGATTGACACCTGCATGGAAGAGTTGGAAGCTGATCGTGCGGTCGCGGTGAAACGGGCTTATGTCGAAGGGCTGAGCTATCAGGAACTGGCCGATCAGTTTGGTGTCCCGCTGAACACGATGCGGACCTGGCTCAGGCGCAGCCTGTTGAAACTGAGAGAGTGCATGGAACGATGACATCGCCCGACAAAAGCAAGGGAGACCGCTCCCGCGACGAGGTTCTCGCCGGCGAATATGTGCTTGGCGTCCTGTCGCTGCAGGACCGACGGGTGGTGGAAGAGCGCATTCGCCACGATCGGCCCTTCGCCGCGATCGTCAGCCGCTGGGAAACCAACCTTTCCGCCTTCAATGACGAGTATGAAACCGCCTCGCCAAACCGGGAAACCTTCAAGCAGATCGAGGCGCGGCTTTTCGGCGATGCTGCAAAACCCGCATCCTTTTCGCAAGGGCTCTGGAATTCGGCGGTTTTCTGGCGCTCGCTGAGCTTTGCCTGTGTCGTCGTCGCCGTCAGCGCCGTCATCTTCGCCTCCGGCGTGGTGCCGCAGCCGCAGGGGCCGACACCGCTGGTGGCCTCGCTTTCCGGTCAGAACAGCGCCATCAATCTTCTTGCCTCCTACGAGCTGCAGAGCGGCCGGCTGAAGATCGTGCCGGTCGCCGCCGGCAAGCCGGAGGAGAAGTCGCTGGAACTCTGGCTGGTGCCGGGCAGCGGCCTGCCGAAATCGCTCGGCGTCTTCCAGCCGGGCGAGAGCGGCGAACTCGTCATTCCCGCCGATCTGCGCAGCAATCTCGCCGATGGTGCAACGCTTGCCGTCAGCCTCGAACCCTTCGGCGGCTCGCCGACCGGCCAGGCGACCGGTCCGGTGATCGCAAGCGGCGCATTACGCCGGCCATGATTGGGCGCCGGTCGTAAATCGCGCCCCATAAAATCATTTTCTCCCGCCTGAAACTCTTTGGCGCAAACCTCCGTAGGTCGAAATGTCCGGACGACGCTCAGGCATAAAGCCCGCGGATGGTGTCCGGTGAGGAGAAAATCATGATCAAGTCCGTATTGCGCGGTTTTGCGCTCGCCACCGCCCTATCCGCTGTCGCCTTTGCCGCCGCCAAGAACCCGGAAGTCGGCGGTGCGGCGATGTTCGCCAGCAAGAACATCATCGAAAACGCCGTGAATTCCAAGGATCACACGACGCTGGTCGCAGCCGTCAAGGCGGCGGGCCTGGTCAGCACGCTCGAGGGCAAGGGCCCCTTCACTGTCTTTGCGCCGACCAACGAAGCCTTCGCCGCTCTGCCGAAGGGCACCGTCGACACGCTGCTGAAGCCGGAAAACAAGGCGACGCTCACCAAGGTTCTGACCTGCCATGTCGTTGCCGCCGATGCGATGGCCAAGACCGTTGCCAAGATGATCAAGGATGACGGCGGCGAGCACGACATCAAGACCGTCGGCGGCTGCGTGCTGAAAGCCAAGGAAAGCATGGGCAAGATCACGCTGACCGACGAAAACGGCGGCGTCTCGCATGTGACGATCGCCGATGTCAAACAGTCGAACGGCGTCATCCACGTCGTCGACAAGGTGCTGCTGCCGAAGATGTAAGTCTGCGTATGTCGGCAGAGGCGTGGGGGCGCTCTCCGGGGCGCCCCAAACACAATGAGAGAGGCGCCAGCGTCACTGATGAGGTGGCTATCGGGCCGCTTCGGCTCTCCGGAAAACGAGTGTGACACTCATGCCGGTGCCGGGGGACGAGGTTACTTCGACGTTAGCGCGGGCGTTCTGTTTCAGGGACTGCACGATCATCGCGCTCAGCTTTCCCGGGTGCGGCCAATTCACATCTTGAGGAAGACCGACCCCATTATCGGCAACGGTGATCCTGCAGCCGGTATCGCTGACGACACAGCGGAGCGTGATCTCTCCGCCGTCACGCCCCACAAAGGCATGTTTCAGCGCATTGGTGAGGAGTTCGTTGATCACCAGCCCGGCGGGCATGGCCACATCGACCGAAACCGGCCAGGTATCGACCTTCATGTCCAGCCGTATGCCTTCCACGGCGTGGGCAGCCATCACCGAGGCGGCAATCTGGCTCACATAGGTGCCAAGATCGACTGTGGCGCCTTTCTCTTCGTCCGACAGCGAGCGGTACAACAGCGCCAAGGCTTCGATCCGCCCGGCAAGCCGTGCAAATCTCTCGCTTTCCTCGCTCTGTTGCGCATTGCGCGCCTCCATCCGGATCAGCGCCGTGATCATCTGAAGATTGTTCTTCACGCGATGCTGAAGTTCGCGCAGAAGCACATCCTTCTCGGTCAGCAGCTCGCCGAAGCTCTGATCCGCCGCCGCCTCATTGCGCGCCGCAAAGGCTACCAATCGGAACAGCGGGGTGTCGTCATCGTCGACGATGGTATTCGACCAGACATCGATAATGGTCGTGCTGTCAGGTTCGGCCACCAGGGAGAACGCGCCAATATACTCTTCCGCAGAAGTCACGGCGGCTGTCAGCGTCGCTCCTCCCGATATGGCGGTGGAATCCAATTCGATCTCGGTCCAGGCTTTTCCCTGGACCTGCGTTGCGCTGAGCGCCGTCAGCCGTTCGAACTCGAGATTGACGTAAATCAGCGCCTCACAGTTATCGAGTTCGGAGACGGCCACAGCAAAGGGGACGTGATCGAGAAAGTGTCGAAACCGATCGTCATCAAGGGCTTCGGCCAGATGGGGCAGGTTGCCGACGCCTTCCGGCGAAAGCGGCTGGTCTTTGCTATCAGTCATCTAACTACTCGCGCACGCGGCTGCTCTTGCACAGCATGGGATGGAGGGTTGCTTTAAAAACTTCGCGGACGCAAGTGCAAACACTGCCGGTCAGCCTATGCAAGCAGTTTCATACTGCGAGGATGATTGACGTGATCCGACCCTTGATTCAGGCCAAACCCGGAAATTGCGCCAGCAGCCACCAAGCATAATTTACGCTCGGTCATGTCAGGGGCTCGATGCACGAGCGAAAACAAAAAGGCCAGGCAAATCGCCTGGCCTTGAATGGATAACGTGCTTCCGGCAGTGCCAGTACATCCGTGGTCAAAGGAAAGCAGATATCGATTTAAGCGTTCTGGAGATTGCAAGCGGACATCTTGCCCGACTTGTTGTCACGCTCGAGATCGAAGCCGATCTTCTGGCCTTCGACGAGTTCGCGCATTCCGGCACGTTCGACGGCGGAGATGTGAACGAAGGCGTCAGCGCCGCCATTATCAGGCTGAATGAAGCCGAAGCCCTTGGTGGAGTTGAACCATTTAACGGTGCCAGTGGTCATGATGAACCCTTTCATAGCAATATTGAAGAACCGCAGCGCCAGGGCGATGCGGATGATGATAGCGATTTTTGAAAGGAAGTTCGTTCAGGCCGCGGTGCTAATCGCGCGATAACCAAGCCAGCAAGCAAAATTCGATAGCCGCCATCTACCGCAACCAACCCGTATCGTCAACCGTTAGTTTTTCATCGATGAACAAGTCAACCTGTAGATGCTCCTTCGGCCTTTGCACCAAATAGGACTCGGCCGCGTGAAAAGCCGAGAATCCGGATATGCCGGAAGCGAGCTTTGGAACGAGCCAGACTCACGCGTCGCCCCAAATACCGCAGCCGGGCGCCGTTCTATTTCCAGCGGGCGATGCCGACGGTATCGCCGATCGCCTGGCGCAGATCGTCCAGGCCGTCGCCCTTTTCCGATGAGGTGGACAGCACGCCGGGATAGGCGGCCGGGCGCTTGCGGATCTTTTCCGCGGTCTCGGCAAGCAGCTTCGGCACAGCGGGCGCCTTGATCTTGTCGGTCTTGGTCAGCACGATCTGATAGGAGACGGCCGCCTTGTCGAGCAGATCAAGCACGTCATCGTCGTTCTTCTTGATGCCGTGGCGGCTGTCGATCAGCACATAGACGCGCTTCAGCGTCGCGCGGCCGCGCAGATAGTCGAAAACCAGCTTGGTCCACTTGTCGACCATCTCCTTCGGTGCCTGCGCATACCCATAGCCCGGCATATCGACGATCGCCATTGGCGGCAGGTCGCCACCTTCGCCGGAAAAGCCGTCCGGAACGAAATAATTGAGCTCCTGCGTGCGCCCCGGCGTGTTCGACGTGCGAGCCAGACCTTTCTGGCCGACCAGCGCATTGATCAGCGACGACTTGCCGACATTGGAACGGCCGGCAAAGGCCACTTCCAGCGGCCCTTCCGGCGGCAGGAAGTTGAGCGACGGCACGCCGCGGATGAAGATCCATGGGTGGCCGAAGAGCGGCTTTTCGTTTTCGGGCATGCGGGCTCTGCAATCTCCGGCTTCTGTCTCTTACCGGGCTTCGTGGTTTTGAAGGAAGATGTCAAGCTTCGAGGCGGTTTGCAGACCATTGCTTCCTTCCCACGCACGGCCTTGCGGGTCACCGCGTACTCAGGCTCAGAAGATAGGCGCAAAGCATATCGGCCATCGCATCCGAATAGGCGTCGACCTCTTCGGTCTTCCGCGGTCTTTCAGAAAATTCCTTTCCGACGGTCGTCAGGGTCGTCATGATCAAGTCGCCGGCCAGCACGCGGGCAGCCTCGGGGAGGGCGGGAAGCATCTCCTTCAGGAAGTCCTCGATCACCGGGTCGCCCGCCTGTCGTGCCTCCTGGGCCTCCGGCGCATCCCTGTAAAGCGGGGCAGCGTCGCCGAGCGCCACCCGCACCGCGGCTTCTTCGCACTCCGACCGAATGAAGGCCCGAACCAATCTACGCACCCGCCGAAGCGGCGGCTCCGATCGGTCCTTCAGGATCTCATTCAGCAGATCGGTGGTTTCTCGCCACTCGTCGCTCTGCAGCCGGAACAGGATCGCGGCCTTGTTCGGAAAATATTGGTAAAGCGATCCAACGCTGACGCCTGCTTTTTGCGCCACGCGTGCAGTGGTGAAGCGGTGCGCGCCTTGCTGCGCCAAAACCTGAACAGCGGCCTGCAGAATTGCCGAAACGAGCTCGTTCGAGCGCGTCTGTTTAGGCTGTTTTCGTGAGGAAAGTCTGGAGCTTGGGCGGTCGGTCATCTCTAGGCTTCCGGATGCGATTAGCGAATGTGACGAATTAATCGTATTTTCCCGATCGGCACAACAACGCTCTCGATGAAGGATTTGATATGACCACTTTAACGACCGCTCCGCTTGCACCGCTGCTCGACCAGCTTTTCGATGAAGCCGACAAGGCGACCAGCCCCGGCCTGGCGGCACTGTCAGAGGCGGAGCGAGATCGCCTCTTCCACAGCAAGGCGGAATACCGCAATTTCTATGGCCTGGTAAAGGATCTCTGGCTTCCGGTGTCACGCCAGACCGGAGAGTTGCTCTACATGCTGACACGCAGCAGTGGAGCACGCGTGATCGTGGAGTTCGGCACGTCGTTCGGCATTTCGACGCTCTATCTCGCCGCCGCACTGCGCGATAACGGTGGCGGCCGGCTGATTACCACCGAGTTCGAACCTGAAAAGGTCGCCAAAGCACGGCAGCACCTCCAAGCCGCAGGGCTCGCCGATCTTGTCGAGTTTCGCCAAGGCGATGCGCTTGAAACCCTCGGCGACGATCTTCCGGGCAGCATCGATCTGGTCCTGATGGACGGCGCAAAGTCGCTGTATCTGGAGATTTTGCAGATCCTGGAAGGCCGCCTTCGCCAGGGCGCAATCATTATCGCCGACGATGCGGACGCCTGCCCGGAATACCTCGGTCAAGTGCGCGCACTTGGCAGCGGTTACATGTCCACACCGTTTTCCGAAGACGTCGAACTTTCCCTGCGTGCCGCCTAGAACAGGATGATTTTAGGCCGGCTCAGCCTAAAATCTGAATCCTGTTCTAAACTAAATAGTAGAGCATGATGCCGTCCGAAAACCGCACACACTTTTCGGCATCATGCTCTGAAGCCAATGTCGGCATAGGATCATTTTTACAGATCCGAAAAGAAAAGCCCGCCGAAGCGGGGCTTGTCTATCGCACTTTGAGCTGCTGCGATCTGCAGCGGCGTCATTTCGATGGCGCCGGTTTTCGTCGGAACAGACCCTTCAGATTGTCGAAGAGTTCGACCTTGACGCCGTGGCGCTTCATGATCACCGACTGCTGGGCGACCGAGAGCGTGTTGTTCCAGGCCCAGTAGATGACCAGGCCGGCCGGGAAGCTTGCCAGCATGAACATGAACACCAGCGGCATCCAGGTGAAGATCATCGCCTGCGTCGGATCGGGCGGTGTCGGGTTCATGCGCATCTGCAGGAACATGGTGACGCCCATGATCAGCGGCCAGACGCCGAGATGCAGAATGGTCGGCGCCTGGAAGGGCAGCAGGCCGAACAGATTGACGATCGTCGTGGGATCGGGGGCCGAAAGGTCCTTGATCCAGCCGAAGAACGGCGCGTGCCGCATCTCGATGGTGATGTAGATCACCTTGTAGAGCGAGAAGAAGATCGGGATCTGCAGCGCCACCGGCCAGCAGCCGGCGATCGGGTTGATCTTCTCTTCCTTGTAGAGCTGCATGGTCGCCTGCTGCAGCCCCATGCGGTCGTCGGCGAATTTCGCCTTCAGCTCCTCCATCTTCGGTTGCATGCGCTTCATGTTCGCCATCGAAGCATATTGCTTGCTGGCGAGCGGGAAGAACAGCGCCTTGACGACGATGGTGGTGCACAGGATCGCCACGCCGAAATTGCCGAAGAAGCGATAGAAGAAGTCCATCAGCTTGAACATCGGCTTGGTGATGAAATAAAACCAGCCCCAGTCGATCAGCCGGTCGAACTTCGGGATCGAATAGCTGGCCTCGTAGCCGTCGATGACAGGGACTTCCTTGGCGCCGGCGAAGACGAGGTTCTTGAGCTCGATCGATTGGCCCGGCGCAACGGTGAAGGCATCGTCCTTGTAGTCGGCCTGATAGCGTGGCTGGCCATCGGTAAAATGCGAGAAGCGCGCTTCATAGGCAGCACTCTGCGGCGGAATGATCGTCGCGGCCCAATATTTGTCGGTAATACCAAGCCAACCGCCGGTGGATTTCGCCGGCATGACAGCTTCCTTCTCGGCGGCGGCATATTTGGTTTCAACGAGGCCGTCCTCGCCGATGACGCCGATGAAGCCTTCATGCAGGACGTAGACGGAGGGCGTCGTCGGCTTGTTGTAACGTGTGACGCGGCCGTAGGAGGAGAGCGAGGCGGGCGCCTGGCCGGCATTTGCGATCTTGTCGGCGACGGTGAACATATAGCGTTCGTCGACGGAAATCGTCCGCGTAAAGGTCAGGCCCTTGTCATTGGTATAGGAAAGCGTCACCGGCGTCTTCTCAGTGAGCTTGGCGCCCTCGGGCGCCGTCCAGAGCGTCGAGGCACCGGGAACGTCGCCGGTGGCGTCGCTGCCGATATAGCCGAGCTCGGTGAAGTAGCCGTCCTTGGTTTCGGCCGGGCTGAACAGGGTGATGGTCGGGCTCGAGTCGTCGACGGTCTCGTGATAGGCCTTGAGCTTCAGGTCGTCGAGCCGGGCGCCGGCAAGGTTGATCGAGCCGGAAAGCGCAGGAGTATCGATGACAACGCGCGGAGTCTTTGCGAGCGCCTGTTCGAGCGTCGCCGTGGCGACGGCCTGACCGGAAGGCGCTGTGCCATTCGTCGGGGCCGGCGTCGCACCGTCGGCTGCAGGCTGCTGCACCTGTTCGGTCTTCTGCTGCGCCTTCTGGGCTTCCTGCGCCTTGCGCTGGGCCTCGATGCGCGGGTTCATATAGAGAAACTGCCAGCCGAGGACGATCAGCACCGAGAGAGCGATCGCAATGAAGTAATTGCGGTTTTTTTCCATCATACGTTCCTGGGGCGTCCGTCTCCGGAGCGCCGGGGTTTCGGCCTGGTTTCCACGCGAAATTTCAGTTCCGCGGCCAATTCTTTGAAGGACGCTTTAAGCACGTCCCTGCGCGCGACAACCACATAGTCGTGTCCGGGCTGCATTGCAAACCCCGCATGAAGCCGCACCGCCTCTTTCAGGCGGCGGCGCATACGGTTCCGTTCGACCGCGTTGCCATGTTTTTTGGTGACTGTGAAACCGACACGGGCTTGGCTATCGGGTTCCTTCCGGTCGAGGACTTCGAGAAGGAAGAAGCCGCCACGGCGTTTCTCGCCCTCGCGCGCGGCAAGAAACTGCGGGCGGCTCTTCAGCCGCCCGACAGCGTGTTTTTCTTCTTTGGTCGTCAATTCGCCCGCCATCTTTTCTCGGGCAATCCGGCCTTAAGCCGAAAGACGCTTGCGGCCCTGCGCGCGGCGGGCAACGATGACCTTGCGGCCACCCTTGGTGGACATGCGCGCACGGAAGCCGTGGCGACGCTTGCGAACAAGCTTGGATGGTTGGTAGGTACGCTTCATTTATTTAAACACCGCGGAGTGCGGCCCTTCTTGAATTTGCATAGTGCAAGGAGCGTTGTTTTTCGAACGGGCGAGCCATGAAAGGCTGAGTGACCGGACGTGCGGCGGCTTATACGGATGAAGCCTATGAAAGTCAATTATACCGGATAATTTCACTTTGAGCCGCCGGCTTGACAAGTATTTTCGCACTCTGGTGTTAAGAAATCCGATCTGCCCCAACTGGTTGTGGTTTTGCCGCAGCCGGATATCATAGCCCCGGTTCTCAGGGGTTTCCGCGTCCCAACCAAGGTCAACATGGATAATTTTCCGTCGCCATAATCGTAAACATTGGAAATCTAACTTTAATAACTTTCGCCGATATTCGGATCATCGGCTGGAATTTGCTTTCCAGGCAGTGGCATAGCTAGGAGACAGTGCATGAAGATCCGCGGCAAAATTAATCTGCTGGTATGCGTGATGGGCGCGGTGGCGCTTTTGATCGGCGCAACGGCACTGTCGGCCATGCACGAATACAATCGCAACCTGACCGCTTATGAGGAGGCCGCCGCCCGCGCCTATGCCGGCGAACGGCTCAACCGTTTCGTAACCGCCGTGGTCATGGAAGCGCGCGGCATCTATGCCGCCAAGACGATCAAGGACACGCCGAACTTCGCCAAGGGCATCATGGCCGATCTCGAGGAGATCGATAAGGTCATCGCGGGCTGGGCGCCGCTCGTCACGGCGGCTGAGAAGGATGATTTCGCCAAGCTCGTCGCCCGTGCCGCGGAATTCCGCACCTTCCGCACCGAAACTGCCCGTCTCGGCACCGAAGTCGGCCCCGAGGCCGCCAGCGCCCAGGGCAATAATGACGCCAACCGCGCCAACCGCAAGGCGTTCCAGGCCGAAATCGACGCGGTGGTCGCCACCGACAAGGCAGCGCTCGAAACCGTCAACACCGAGATCGAAAGCTTCCGCACCTGGGTGCTGATGCTGGTCCTCAGCATCACCGGCATCGGCATCGCCGTCGGCATCGGCATGGGCTTCTATATCGGCACCAGCCATCTGAGCCGCCCGATCAAGCGCGTCACCCGGGCGATCAACGAGGTCGCCAGCGGCAATTTCGAGGCCGAGGTTCCCTTTGCCGGGCGCCAGGACGAAATCGGCGAGATGGCCGCAGCCGTCGCGGTGTTCAAGGCCAACGGCCTTGCGATCAAGCGCCTGAACGCCCAGGAGGCGGCGATGCGCGCCAAGAGCGACGACCTGCAGTCGAGCATGTCCGTCGTCGTGGCTGCGGCTGCAGCCGGCGACTTCGGCCACCGCATCAGCAAGGACTACGAGGACGAGAACCTCAACCGCTTCGCCGGCAACATCAACACGCTGCTGTCGAGCGTCGATGCCGGCATCGGCGAGACCCGCCGCGTCATTGCAAGCCTTGCCGATGGCGACCTCACCCAGACGATGAACGGCAACTTCCAGGGCGCCTTCGCCGAGCTGCAGCAGAACGTCAACAACACCTTCGTCACCCTGCAGGCGACGATGCGCGAAGTGCGCCAGACGACGGAAGCGATGAACGGCAACACCGCCGAACTGCGCAATGCCAGCGACGACTTGTCGAAGCGCACCGAGCAGCAGGCCGCCGCCCTCGAACAGACCTCGGCGGCACTCGATCAGATCACCGCCGTCGTTCAGAATTCCACCGAGCGGGCGCATGAAGCCACCATTATGGTGTCGGAAGCCAAGGACAAATCAGGCGCTTCCGGCGTCGTCGTCGGCAATGCCGTCGAGGCCATGGGCCGCATCGAGCAGGCATCGCGCGAAATCAGCCAGATCATCAACGTCATCGACGAGATCGCCTTCCAGACCAACCTGCTGGCGCTGAACGCCGGCGTCGAGGCGGCACGCGCCGGCGAGGCCGGCAAGGGCTTTGCGGTTGTGGCACAGGAAGTGCGCGAGCTCGCCCAGCGTTCGGCAAAGGCCGCCAAGGACATCAAGGCGCTGATCACCAAGTCGGGCAACGAGGTGCAGGTCGGCGTCAAGCTCGTCCAGGCGACCGGCGAGGCGCTGGCCGAAATCGGCACCCGCGTCATCGCCATCAACGATCATATCCATTCGATCGCCACGGCTGCGACCGAACAGTCGACCGGCCTCAAGGAAGTCAATACCGCCGTCAACCAGATGGACCAGGTCACCCAGCAGAATGCTGCGATGGTCGAAGAGACCTCCGCCGCCACGCACAGGCTTTCGGCCGAAGCCGGTGGGCTGGTGCGGCTGATTTCCCGCTTCAAGCTGTCGGATGATGCACCGGCGCCTGTGGCGCTTGTCCGCAACGAGCCGCAAAGGCCGGTCGCCTCGCCCGCCCGCCGGGCGATCGCCAAGGTCGCCCGCGCCTTCGGCGGCAATGCGGCCGCCGCAGAACAGAGCTGGGAAGAGTTCTGATCCTTATCGATCGTCAGCACCTTGAAACGCCGCCTCCCTCCGGGCGGCGTTTCTTTGTGACGACGTGACGCTGTTCGCAAAGATTTGAAAGCGGAGCCGTTTGGTCTAATATAGAGCGAGAGGGCGGCTGAAGTGCCGCCGTTCGTGCGAGACCAGAATGCCGGTACAAGATCAGGGCGACAATCCTTCAGCGGAAATCCCCGCGGCCGGCGAGGCCGCAAGGGCGCCGTGCCCGTCTGCCGGCATGTTCGGCGGCATGTTCGGCGGATTGTCGGGCAAGCTGCTCTGGCTCACCGTCTTCTTTATCATGCTCGCCGAAATCCTGATCTTCTTCCCCTCGGTCGCCAGCATGCGCATCCGCTGGCTGGAGGACAGGCTGAACACGGCCGCTGCCGCCGCCATCGTCATCGATGGGCTGCAGCCGGTCGAGCTGCCGCGCGCGTTGCAGAAGGAGACGCTGGAGGCGACCGGCACCAAGGCGATCGTGCTGCGCAAGGATGGCACCTCGCGGCTGCTGGCGACGACCGACATGCCGACCTCGGTCGACGAGGCCTATGATCTCACCGACGTGCCGCCGGCAACGGCAATCCGCGATGCGCTCGACACCTTGATCTTCGGCGGCGGCAGGATGATCCGCGTCTACGGCCCCGTCGGCGACACCAATACCGGCGTCGAGGTGGTGATGAAGGACAGGCAGCTGCGCACGGCAATGTTTGCCTATTCCCGCAACGTTCTCCTGCTGTCGGTGCTGATCGCGCTGTTCACCGCGACGCTGATCTTCTTTGCGATCAACCGCATCCTGATCGGCCCGATCCGCCGGCTGACCGGCAGCATGCAGCAATTCTCCTCCGATCCCGAGAACCCCGCCCATATCTATATCGGCGATGGCGGCCGCGACGAACTGGCGGTCGCCGGCCGCAACCTCACCTCGATGCAGATGGAGCTGCAGAAGACGCTGAAGCAGCAGAAGAACCTTGCCGCTCTCGGCCTCGCCGTCTCCAAGATCAATCACGACATGCGCAATATCCTGGCCTCGGCGCAGCTGATGTCGGATCGGCTGGTCGATGTCGATGATCCGATGGTCAAGAGCTTCGCCCCGAAGCTGCTGCGTACCATCGCCCGCGCAGTCGGCTATACCACCGAGGTGCTGTCTTACGGCAAGGCGAGCGAATCCGCCCCGCGCCGCCGCCATGTCCTGCTTTTGGAACTGACCCAGGACGTCAAGGACATGCTGGCGATCGATCCGCAAAGCGGCATCGAATTCACCGAGCAGATCGGCGCCGATCTTAAGGTCGATGCCGATGGCGAGCAGCTGTTCCGCGTCATCCACAATCTCTGCCGCAACGCGCTGCAGGCGCTGACCGCACCGGGCGAGGGTGCCCCGGGCGCGGTCAGGCGCATCACCGTCGCCGCCCAGCGGGTCGGCAGCGTCGTCAGCATCACGGTTGACGATACCGGCCCTGGCATGCCTCTGAAGGCGCGCCAGAACCTCTTTGCCGCCTTCCGCGGCTCCGCCCGCTCCGGCGGCACCGGCCTCGGCCTGACGATCGCCCGCGAGCTGGTGCTCGCCCATGGCGGCACGATCGCGCTTGTGGAAAAACCGACGGTCGGTACCCAGTTCCGCATCGAGATCCCCGATCGCCCGGTTTCGCTGGAGGATTACCGCAGCCGGACGCACATCGAAAAGTGACCGGATTTCGTAAGTCGTGGCCACAAACTGTTAAACGCGCGATTTTTTCCGAAATGCTCTTGCATTGTCCCGAAGGACGCTTTAGAGGATCGCCCACGCAAGCGGCACCGCCGCAATTGCACGCACCCGTAGCTCAGCTGGATAGAGCACCAGACTACGAATCTGGGGGTCGGGCGTTCGAATCGCTCCGGGTGCGCCATTTTCCTTTTTATCAGCTTTAATTCCGCTCGGCTCCGGAAGGGTAACGTCATCTGACGTGTTCCTCTGATACTGTGCGTAACCGACCAGCATTTTTCCCATAGTCCCAACGGAGGACGTGGGCCCGATGGCAGTTGTCTGCGGAGGAAGTTTACCGTGGCAATTTCAGAATTATTGACGGTCTCCAATCGACATCAATTCCCCTTGCCGGACTTTCAGAACGGGGATGAAATCAGGTTTCCCGGCGCTTTGGTGTCGGCATTGCTTGATCGGTTTACAAAACCAGGAGACGCCGTTCTCGATCCTTTTGTGGGACTGGGAACGACTTTCTTTGCCTGCGAGGAGAGGGGCAGGATTCCTTATGGGATAGAAGCCGACCGGCAGAGATGTGAATGGGTCAAGGAACGCATCACGACAAAGCATCATCTGCTCTGCGGTGATAGCGCAGAGCTGGCAGCCTTCGATTTTCCCGAGATGGATTTTTGCATCACATCGCCGCCATACATGCCCCATTGGCATAAATGGAACCCGCTTTACAACGGCGATCCGGATTATGATGGCTATGACGTTTATCTGAAAAGAATGCAGGAAATATACGGCCGGATCTGCAAACGCATGAAGACAAACGCTTACCTCGTCGTTCAGGCCGACAATCTGACCAACGAACAATTCTCCCCCCTTGTCTGGGATCTAGGACGAGCTTTGTCGGAGGTTATGACGCTTGAAGGGGAAATTATGGTGAATTGGTCTGATACAGTGGAAAGCGGCAACCGGTTCACACAGTGCCTCGTGTTCAAGAATGCAAGCGGATGAAATCAAGTTTGCCGCGACGGCCGCTCCAGTCTGTGCCTCAAGGCAGCGAAGCGAAAAACTATTGCTCGTCCGGATGGTCTCTCAAATAGTCTTCCCTTTCTTTCTTCCCGAACAAGGATGAGTAATAGCCGCTGCAAACCAGATATGAGCACTCGTCCGGGTTGCCCGTTTGCCATCCCGGCTGGCAGAGGACGACGCGACGGAATTTGGCGTTGCAAAGTCCGTGGTTTGCCAAGAGCCGCGGGTCGTTTCCGAAATACGCGCTTATGGCGTCCTTGTGAGTCCATGCAGGAACGGCTTTCCAATCTGCGGCGCCGCCCTCATCGCTCACATTGGCGATCGCACAGAACGACCAATTCGAAATCACGACCGGCTGATCGCAGGGAAAGGCCTGGACGGCGCTTCCCAGCAGGATCGAAACCAATACCAACAGCCGCTGGCCATAGACCATCGCGCCCTTCTCCGTTATGCCGACCTTTCGCATCCTGGCCTCCACCGCGTGCAATTACCTGTCATCATCTGACGGGATCAGGCAATCTCAAAACCGCCCTAAGATTTTTTTCCTAGTTCACGAAATGTTCTTACGCTAGATTGCTCGCCGTTGCAACCATGGAATGTTGAAGAATCTTGTGGCGATTGGCGATGCGGGCGCTTGGGCCGGTCTTTTCCCTCCGCACGCGTGAAAAACCAGTTCTTCTGCCCTTTCCCGGAAGGACGTGCTGGCAGCCAAGGTGAGGGCTGATCAACCGGCGGGACAAGAGCCGTACCAGTTGCCGGAAACCGCCGGCGCGTGCCCCTTGGTGGAGGCATCAAGCCCAACAGAGGCCAAATGCCCTGGCCCTACTCCTTGATGGGGATTCCGGCTTCGATCGCAGCTTCGATAAAGGCCTGCCGCGCCTCTTCCCGGTTTCGTTTGCCCGACATGACATCAGCGCAAACCGCGCACGCCCGATCCAGGGCCGGCCCATCCTCGGTCGGCCAGTCTTCAACCAGCGCCCATGTAGCGGCCTGGGTCGTCTGGATGACCACCCACTGATCCGGGCCTTCAAGGGCGAGTGTCACCGGCTTCTTCCAAATGGTTTGCATTGTCTCAGGACCTCCGCTGCGTGCTCTCTGCCGCCTCCTCACATAAGGCGGTTTAACCCGCGTGGCGAGGCGAGGGTGTGAGCGAGATGCTTTTTTTCAAGCGCAAGCAGCGAGTCTGAAAGATCGCGACGCCCTTTCGGTGGCGCTTCTCAAAATTCTTGGGCGAATTCACACGCCAGCAATGTTTTACCCGGCAAGGCCTCCCCCTGGCGGGCGACGATCGAGATCTTTCCAGGCCCGGCAAGTCCCGCTTCGGGCTGCTGATCGGCCGGAAGCTCGCGCGAATAGCCCTTGGTAGATGTTCCGAGCAGGTCCGAACTCTCCGGCTTCAACCCGTATTTTGCGGCCAGATCGTCAGCGCGTTCTCCCTCGACCAGAATCCCGACCGCGTTGCTGGAAAAGAAAACCTCGGTCGATTTGAAGCCGTCGCGGCCGATCTGGTTCGGAATCTTGTAGATCGCCGCACCGAGCGACGAGGTGTTTGGCTTGGCCAGAGCTTCCGCGGCGTCATAGATCTCCATGGTGGATGTCATCGAATAGGGTGGTTTGCACAGCGCCGCGTCAAAGAACTTGTTATTGGCCGGAGCGGCCATGACGCCTTCGGCTTGAAATGCCGCAATAGCGACGCCTAACGAGAAGGCGGCGTAGTGAATGAATTTGGCGTTGTGCATGTCATATTCCCGAAAGTAACTGCAGCTGGTCGCATTCGTGTGCGAATTTCCAGATGCTTAGGGGATTCGGAACGGCTTTGCCACCTTGAGTTTAGTTTTCGGCCTTTTCGAAAGTGCCGCCAGATGTTTAGTTGGAGGTCTGTCCGGCTCGGATGGAGCGGCTTCGCCTGTCGAGACAGAGCATCACAGTCCTTTACGACGGCAGGAGAGCCATGATCGCAGCCTATATCGATGAAATCATCATGTTTTGCGCCGGCCTGTGGATGACCCTCGTGGGCCTTGGTTATCTGCCGTTGCCTGGCTACTCGGCGAAACCGCCTCTGGTTCGTCACTTCAAGTGGATGGGTCCCCTGCTGCTCGTCATTGCCATCGTTCTGGCCGCTGCCTCGTAGGTTCGCCATTTTGGATATCGGAGAGGCTTGCAAGCTCAGGCTGGAGTGAACCAATGAACAATATGATGGCCTGCCCATCGTGCGGATTGGACAAAACAGAATCGATCGTGCACCTCGGTTCGTACATTCTTCGATGCGCCGCCTGCGGCGAAGCAATCGTCGCGACATCATCCATGGGCATATTCGAGTCGGATCACGCGTTTTCAGCCTTTGCCGATCCGGGTCCCGGAAAACACCCTGCTCCAGAGATGCTCATCGCTCGTGGACCGCTTCGGCAGATCTCAACGACAACCAGCGGCGCGGCGCGTAACGGAACGCTGATACGCCTGATCCCTGAACCCAAGGATTGAAATCCGACTTGGCGTCGGTTTACCGGTTTAACCGACCGACAGCCTCGCCGCGCACCAATGCCATACCGCATCGACCGCCTTTCGCGGTGATGACGAACGTTTGCGGATAAGAAAATAGTCGGGTTCGATGGTCGTCGTCGCATCCGTCACCTGCACCAGCCGCCCGGCCTCGAGATCCGCCGCCACGAACGCCCGGCACGCCAAGGCGACGCCCTGGCCGGCGAGCGCCGCATCGAGCGCCAGCGTCGTGTGGTTGAACACGGCACCCGGCAGTTTCTCGCGCGATCGCAGGACGAGCGGCCAGGGACTGACTGCGTCATGCAGAAGCGGCAGCTTGCGAAGCTCATCGGCCATCAGCGGAAGGGGCAGGTCCTTGACCAGGTGTGGACTGGCGACGGCGACGAGGGTCTGGCGGAACAGCAGCCTTGCTTCCAGCGAGGCCGGAAAAGGCGGGCGGGTCAGCCGCACAGCAATGTCCACCTGATCGCGATCGAAGTCGGACAGCGCCTCGGTGGCGACCGTTCGCAGTTCCACGTCGGGAAGGGCCGCCTTGAATTCGGCGAGGCGCGGGATCAGCAGCTTGGCGGCGACAGTTGGGGTTACGCTGATCGTCACCGCGTCCGGCCGAGCGAGAAGACGCCCGGTCGCCTCACTGAGCGTATCGAAAGCGCGGGTCACATCCGCAAGATAGGCCGCGCCCTGCGGGGTCAGAGCCAGGCCGCGCGGCAGGCGCTGAAACAACATCAGGCCGAGTTGATCTTCCAGCGCGCGCACCTGCTGCGCGACCGCACCCTGCGACACTCCCAGTTCTTCGGCGGCGGCGCGAAAATTCAACCTGCGGCCCGAGACTTCGAAGGCGCGGAGAGCATTCAGCGGCGGCAGCTTGCGGCGGGGTTGCATCATTGATCTTTCCGGGGGCTTTCCAGTAGATTTTCTACAGTCTGACACGTTTCTTTCTGAGGCGAAAGTCTGCGCTGTCTCTGGCATACTGCTTGGCAATTCAACGATTGGAGGCTCCGATGTCTAAAGAAAAAGTCGCTCTCATTACCGCAGGCGGTTCCGGCATGGGTGCCGCCGCAGCAAGGAAACTGGCCGCGGATGGCTATCGCATTGCGGTGCTCTCCTCGTCGGGCAAGGGCGAGACGCTCGCCAGGGAATTGGGCGGTGTAGGCGTCACCGGCTCGAACCTGGTGAACGACGATGTCAAGCGGCTCGTCGATCTGGCGATGGAGAAATGGGGGCGGATCGACGCGCTGGTCAATTCCGCCGGCCATGGGCCGCGCGCGCCGATCCTCGAAATTACTGATGAAGACTGGCACAAGGGCATGGAGGTCTATTTCCTCAGCGCCGTGCGGCCGATCCGGCTGGTCACGCCGATCATGGAGGCCCAGGGCGGCGGCGCTGTCGTCAACATCTCGACGGCATGGGCTTTCGAGCCGTCGCCGATGTTCCCCACCTCGGCGTTCGCCAGGGCTGGGCTGGCGAGCTTCACCAAAATCTTTGCCGATACCTATGCGTCGAAGACCATCCGCATGAACAATGTCCTGCCCGGCTGGATCGACAGCCTGCCCGCCACCGACGAGCGGCGCGACAGCGTGCCGATGGGCCGCTATGGCACGGCCGAGGAAATCGCCGCGACGGTTGCCTTCCTGCTGTCTGAGGGCGCCGGCTACATCACCGGCCAGAACATCCGCGTCGATGGCGGCATTACCCGTTCCGTCTGAGCCGGCCATGCAGACAGATCATGAAGCCGTGCCACTGAACCTCGCCGATATAGATGCTTCGGCATGGCGAGAGCTGGAAACGGCGGCAGCAAGCCCGCAGTCGGGTTTCCGGTTCTTGAGCCTCTGCTCCGTCGATGCGGGGCAGAGGCCACAGGCGCGCATGGTGGTCTTGCGGCGCGCCGACGGATCATTGCGGGTTCTGGAATTTCACACCGATACGCGCAGCCCCAAATGGCGGGAGCTTTCGGCAAATCCTCATGCCACGGTCCTCGGCTTCTGCGCGCAGACGCGGCTGCAGTTTCGGCTTCAGGGGATAGTCGAACTGCACGCCTCCGGCAGCGACCGGGCCAAAGCAGCCTGGGACAAGCTCTCCACCTGGACGCGGACGACCTATGCCGGCGGTCCGCCCGGGGACGAGCGTGCCTTTGACGCCATCGACGCGGCAGCCCCATCCAAGCTTGCGGATGAGGCGGAGGGAAAGCCGCATTTCGGCCTGTTGATCTTTCGCGCCCGGACGCTGGACTGGTTCCAGTTGCGCCAGCAGGACAATCGAAGGGCGATGTTGACCTATGACGAGACGAGCGCTCTTGCGGCCTGTCGATGGGTCAATCCATGACAGGCGCCGGTGGCGCCCTCACGGGCGCAACCGGACGATAATCGAAGCCCCTGGAATCCTCAACTGCTCTGCCATCGCCTCTAAATCTTTCCCATCGGTTCCCGCCAGCACAATGCGGCCATCCATGATCGGCTCCCTCATCCACGGTTCCATGACGATCTTGTCATTGATCAGCAACTGCGTTTGCCGTCCCAATGCCGCCTGCGTGAAATCGCGGAATTTGGCGGCGCTTTCCGGGGTGAGCAGGATATTCAGACCCTGATCGTAGGATACTGGGGACCGGGCGAGCTCCGCGCTCTTCACCCTGACTGGCCTCTGACATTGAAGGGTAGGCGGTGGCCTTCCGGCTGAGATCAGCCCCCATCCGGTACTCTTTTCCATGAGGCGCCATCGCAAATGCGATAAGAGCATTTGTCCTTGTCGCCCTCATCCCATCCCGGCCAGCAGATAACGACGCGGTGGAACTTGGCGTTACAAAGCCCGTGATTGGCCAGTGCACGCGGATCATTCAAGAAATACGGGCTTATGGCTTTGCTGCGAGTCCATTCAGGCACGGCCTTCCAATCTGCGTCGCCACCCTCTTCGCTCAATGAAGCGATCTGACAGGACTTCCAGTTGGACAGCACGATGCGTTGATCGCAAGGAAAGGCATGGATGGCGCTGACAAGAAATATCGAAAGCGATGCCAGCAACCGCTTCCCGTAAATGCCGATCATTCGCCTCGTCTCCTGTCGCCTGTGATGCATCACTGTCAACATTCTAGCAGGAAGACCTCGGTTATATAAGATCAAAACTAAGAATATTTTCCTAGTTCATGGATCGTTCTTGCGCTAGGTTGCCCGCAATTGCAACCATGGAATGCCGGATGTTGAGCAAATTTTTCCCTATCGGCGAAGTGATCGCCTGGACGAGCCGCGGCCGTCGCCCCCTTTATGAACAGAGTTCCCGGCCTCGCAGAACATACGTCTTGCCAAAGGATAGGCCGGCAATGAGGGCAAGGGGCTGATGGTGGAATTCAACCCGCGCGACAAGAGCCGAACCAGCGCCGGAAAGACGCGGGCGATGGTGCGCAAGCATACCGCTCCGCCCGGCAGGTGTGATGACGGCAGCCTTCGCTGGCATTGGCTGACGATCCAGTTGCTGGAATCGCCGGCTTTCACGACATTGAGCGCCAATGCCTGCCGAGCCTTCTTCCGCATCGTCATCGAGCACACCTCGCACGCCGCCTTGGAAAACGGCAAGCTTGTCGTGACCCATCCCCAATTCGTGTCCTACGGCGTCACCGGCGAATATGTGGCCGATGCGCTCGATGAGCTGGAATATAAGGGGCTGATCAAAGTTCGCCGCGGCCGGGCAGGCAGCGGGGTCGCGCATCCCAACCGGTTCACGCTGACATTTGTCGGCGACCATGAAGGTGCGCCACCCACCGATGAGTGGAAGCGGTGCACGGCTGAAAACTGCCGGAAATGGTCCGAGACCGACCGCAAGCTTGCCGCCGACAAACGCGGGCATGTCGGCAGGAAGAAAAAAATCCCACTTCGGGATCCCGAAATACTGCCGCTTCGGAATCCCGAAATCCGCCGCGCTTCGTGAACTGTGACCCTCAGGAAACATTGAATGGTTTCAATGCCGCAGCCAATTTCGGGATTCCGAAGTGCTATATAGAGTTTGGTGGGAGTTGCCCTTGTTTTGATGCACGTCGTTATCCCGAAGGCACTTTGCCACGATCAGAAACTCCGTCTCCCGCCCGCCGATCCTTCCGGCAGAAACTGTGCGAAGCAGCAGGCCGAAGGCTTCGTAGAGCCAATAAAGCGGGGGAATCCGGTCCTTGAGCGCATGCACCTGCGTCGACACATACTCGCCGACGAAGACGATATCCATGCCGAGTTCCTTCAGTGTCCCGGCAATCTCCGAATGCGATGCTTCTGCGGCGTGCTCGACGCGAAAGGGGGCATAGCCGGGCTCGCCGGCGTTTTTCTGCCGCAGGACGTAGCGATAGAACAAGACGTGGCTCCACCAGGGCGTCAGGTCGGTGAAGATCCCTTTGGCTGAACTCAGGATCGGACCTTTCACGAACACCAGGCCACCGGGAGACAGGGTATCATGGGCTCTCAATAAGGCAGAGCGCGGGCTTTCCAGATGCTCGAGAACATCCCAGAAGACACAGGCGTCGAAGTGACGATCTCCGTAGTCGATGGTTTGCGCATCGCGGAGGATCCGTTCAGAAGCGTCCCGGTTCTTCTCGAGCTGCTCCTTCGAGATGTCCAGGACCGTATATCGGGCCCCCTCCAAGCGGATATGGGTTCGAGAGCCGCCCCCAACCTCAAGGATATCTGCGTTGATCTTGCTGGAAAATGCTGATCGCGCGTGCGACAGCGCGTCGTTCACCCACGGCGAAGCCATAATCTTTCTCCCCCGGAGAGATTAGTGTCTACACCCATAAGTAAGCATTAATATAATATTTAAGCAATATTTAAACTTCTGCGCCGCTGCACACTTCTGGCCGACATGCTCTAGTTTCGCGCAACCTTGCTGACGTAAGCGCAGATCTGATGATCTCAGAGGCGGTTCGGCCGGAGGAATGCATGACGATGGGAATTTTTCGGGCTCTGGCTGCCCTGGGGATGATGACGGCGCTTGCCGGCTGCATCGACCATGCCAATGATCCGGTCCTCCTGGCGGTCGGCGTGCCGGTCAATCCGTCTGCTGTTGCGCACGGCATTTGCATGACCGATGGCAACGCCATGTATGACGAGGCGAGGCGACAATATCAGCTGCGCGCCCAGCTGACCGGCTATGCCCAAGCCGATGATCTGGAGGCGGAAACGATTGCCCGTGCCGCGGCCCACCGGCAATATGTCGCCTGCCTCTCTGGCCAGGGCTATCGGACATTATACGCGAATTGAGAATAGAGAATTCACCTTTCCGCCCCAGCGCCGTTTGAGCCCTTCCGCCGATCGCGACTTTTCACGTTTTTTGGCGTTTCAGTCACGCCGGATCGTCTGCAATCACGAGTTTAGGAAGTTGCATGCGAGCCCGGAACTCTGCGGGTGGGAAAGGCATTGTCATCAGGTAAATCCACTAAGGAGGGTTTATCATGAAGATGCTCAGACTTGCCCCTTCCACCGTCGCGCTCGGCGCCCTTCTCGCCCTCGCGTCGATTGCCCCAGCGCAGGCAGCCCCCGTTCAGGCGGTTCGGCCGCCCGATGTCCAAGCCGTAAAAATGGTGCAATATAAACCAGATGCCGGGTCCTGGCATGGCTATCAAGGCTCTCGCAGCGAGCGGCCCGGCACCCGCCGCCATTCCGACGGCTACTGGTATCCGCTTGCCGCCTTCGGCGTAGAGGCCGGTACCACGGGCTCGATCGTCCGCCAGCCGGCGAACCGACCTGCAGCCCCGGAAATGTGCAACCCTACGTTCTCAGGATCGATCGGTCCCGGCAGTATGCCCTGCGATAACGGCTATTGAGCCGGCAAATGAAAGAGGCGGCGATGAGCCGCCTTTTTCTCGATCATGGGGCCGCTCACATATCCGTGACCTCGGCTCTGGCGCCGTAGATTGTGACAGATCGCCTTCCTAACTCCGGGGCGTAAATTCGCTGAATCCTCCCAAGGAGACGACTATGACAACGACCTTCAAGACCGGCCTGATGGCCGCTGCCCTCGGTGCGATCCTCGGCCTCTCGGCCTTTTCAGCCGCGGCAGCTCCCCTCCAGTCGAGCGCGACAGAACAGGGTGCAACCCGACGTCCGGTTGCCCAGCAGGAAACCAAGGTTGAACATGACAGGCGCACGACCGGTTCGATCGGCGAGCGCGCGGAAAGCATGGGCTCGACACATTATATGATGAGCCCGAAAAAGCCCCTCAACATGGATTGTAAGCTCGGCTTCAACCCGACGAGCAGCTCTGGTTGCAACTATTGACGAAGCGCTCGGCCCTTCGCCAACGCGACGTTGGCCGATTTTGTTGACCAGCCTGGAGGCGGCCTTGGGCCGCCTTTTGCATTGAGGATAGCGGTCAGCCGGATTCGGCCCGTCCTTGCTCGGGTCCCCTATTAAATCTTGCACTAACTGCAAAAATGCAATAAATACAAAATCACAGCTACTCCCGACCGAAAAATCGGGAGGATCGCCTGTTCAGGCGGGTGTTTGATGCCTTTGCCTTGGAATTGCCATGCTCGCCGCGATGGTCGTTTTTCATAATCAATCGAATTTCAGACAGGTGGGATAATCATGACCGCAAAGGCTGCATGCTCCGATTTCCTGCATTTTTTCCGCTCCTGGATCAGCAACCCGCTTCGGGTCGCAGCCATCGCGCCGTCGGGCGATTCGCTTGCCAGGATCATGACCAGTGAAATTGCCGCACTCGACGGGCCGATCATCGAGCTCGGCCCCGGCACCGGCGTTTTCACCCGGGCACTGCTGGCGCGCGGCGTCAGCGAGGCGGACCTGACCCTGATAGAATACGGTCCGGAGTTCATCACTTCGCTGCAGGCGCGGTTCCCGACGGCGCGCGTGCTGCAAATGGATGCGGCCCATCTCGCCCATGCCGATATTTTCGAAGGCGAACCGGTTGGCGCCGTTATCAGTGGCCTGCCGCTTCTGTCCATGTCGCCGCGCAAGATCACCTCAATCCTGGCCGGCGCTTTTGCCTATATGCGGCCGGGCGCAGCGGTCTATCAATTTACCTATGGCCCGCGCTGCCCGGTGCCGCGGCCGATCCTCGACCGTCTCGGCTT
Source organism: Rhizobium sp. NZLR1b (assembly GCF_019685155.1). Lineage (NCBI taxonomy): Bacteria > Pseudomonadati > Pseudomonadota > Alphaproteobacteria > Hyphomicrobiales > Rhizobiaceae > Rhizobium > Rhizobium sp. NZLR1b. The sequence goes on along the minus strand of NZ_JABDWC010000035.1, from coordinate 2,270 downwards.
GAAGGCGGTGCGCATCGGCGGCACGGTGCGCAACCTGCCGCCGGCCTCCGTCTACCGGATCTCCCGCCGCAAGCCGCTGGAGCTGTCGCGCGAGCGCTTCAGCTATCGTGAGAGCGAGGCTGAACTCGACGATGTCGCCGCCTTTTCCAACGAAACCGGCGGCTGAACGATGATGCCGGGCAGGAATGGCTGACAGCAAGCGGACGGCAGCGACGGAAGGCAGGCGGCAACGCAAGCGGCGGCAGACCCGCGAGCGCATCGAGCAAGCGGCGATGAGTCTCTTTCTCCAGCGCGGCTTCGAGGCCACGACCATCGAGGACATCACCGAGGCGGCCGATGTCTCCAAGCGCAGTTTCTTCGACTATTTCCCCTCCAAGGAAGAGGTGGTTTTCGCCTGGCAGGATGGTTTCGCCGATCGGCTGATGGCCGAGATCGCCGCAAGGCCGGCAGAAGAACCCTCGGTGGCTGTGGTCGAGGCGGCGATCACCGCCACCGTCATCGCCTCTGTCGACGAGCGCGGCCTGGCGCTCAGTGAACTCATCCGTCGCACGCCGGCGCTGAAGGCCCGCGACCAGCTGAAATATGCCAGGCTCGAACAGAAGCTGGCCGAGGCGTTGCTTCTGCTCAAGGGAAACGATCCGGGCGAGCGGTCGCGCATGCGCGTGCTTGCCGCGGTCGTCATCGGCGCGCTGCGCGTCGGTGGCGAACTCTGGCAGCAACGCGAGCCTGGCGCCTCGCTGCACGATTTCGCCCATGAAATCTTCGCCGAACTCTGGAAGACCCTGGCGGAATTCGGCGACGAGGCGAAGAACAGGTTTTGAAAGCCGGCTTCGCCGGCGGCAAATTGCCTGGCGCCGCGATATGGCCGCCGGCCTACGGCATGCCGCGCATCTTTTTATCACGGCAGCAAGCGCCCGCTCATTGCATCTGGCAGCCCTCCGGCCCATCTCCTGTCAGGGCGCGCGGCAATGCTCCCGCCCACGAACAGCTTTTTTGAGTCTCCCGCACCGAATTTAGCGCCTGCAAACGGCGATCCAGTTTCACCGGCTTTGAACGTCCGGCTTCGAACGTATCGACCAAGAGAGGAAAGACCATGTCCAGTCATAACGCAGCCAAGTCAGGCACCTTCAAGATCGGCGGCGATATCGAGATCAACCGTCTCGGTTTCGGCGCCATGCGTGTTACCGGTGACGGCATCTGGGGCGAGCCCGCCGATCATGCCGAATCCATCCGCACGCTGAAGCGCTTGCCCGAACTCGGTGTCAACTTCATCGATACCGCCGATTCCTACGGTCCCGATATTTCCGAATGGCTGATCAAGGAGGCGCTGCATCCCTATGGCGCCAAGTCCGTCGTCGCCACCAAGGGCGGCCTGACCCGCCACGGCCCCAATCTCTGGCTGCCGGTCGGCCGCCCGGAATATCTGATCCAGCAGGCGCATAAGAGCCTGCGCAATCTCGGGCTCGAGCAGATCGATCTCTGGCAGCTTCACCGCATCGATCCGAAGGTGCCGGCCAAGGAACAGTTCGATGCGATCAAATCGCTGCTCGATGCCGGCCTCATCCGCCATGCCGGGCTGAGCGAAGTCTCCGTCGCCGACATCGAAGCGGCGTCGAAACACTTCAAGGTGGCGACCGTCCAGAACCGCTACAATCTCGTCGATCGCACCAGCGAGGACGTGCTCGATTATTGCGCCAACCACAATATCGGCTTCATCCCCTGGTACCCGCTCGCCGCCGGTGATCTCGCCAAGCCCGGCTCTCTGCTCGACACGATTGCCAAAAAGCACAATGCCGCGCCGAGCCAGATCGCGCTCGCCTGGGTGCTGAAGCGCAGCCCGGTAATGCTGCCGATTCCCGGCACCTCGAAGGTCAAGCATCTCGAGGAGAACGTCGCCGCCGTCGATATCACGCTATCGGAGGAGGAATTCTCGGCGCTCGACGCTGAGGGCCGGAAGGTCTTCAAGGCGGCTTGATGGGGTAAACTGGTGGCCCGACGATAGTGCCCAAGGCTGCCCCTCACCCTAACCCTCTCCCCGTAAAACGGGGAGAGCGACTGTCTTATTTGTCAAGCGTTTTGCCATGGTCGTCCGTCCCTGATGATGGCATTGAGGATGGTGAGCAGCTTGCGCATAGTTGCGACGGTTGCGACGATCTTGGGCTTGCCGGCCGCGACCAGACGGTCGCGGAAGGCCTTGAGGTCGGGGTTGTACCGACTGGCGACGAGGGCGGCCATGAACAGCACAGCCCGCACCTTGCCGCGGCCGCCGC